>JAEKKE010000384.1 GCA_019510535.1 Acidobacteriota bacterium | reverse complement strand
CGGCCTGAAGACGATTCAGACCATGATCGCGGCGGGAGCAACATGTCTTTCCATCGAGGCAGGGCGCACCCTGGTATTCGATCAGACCGCGATTGTTGCCGCGGCCAACGCCGCGAACATTACCATTTCGGTGACATCCGTCTGATAGGTCCAGGAATACACTGGTGACGCTTCACCCAAGGAGAATTGCAGCATGCGTAAAGGTTTGTTTGCCGCAGTCGTCATCGCAGGTCTCGCCCTGTCCGGAACCTTCGCTCTGAAGGCGAAGGCCGCAGGCGATTACCTTCCGGTCGGCTCGAAGGCGCCGGACTTCTCAGCCATCTCGCAGGAAGACAAAGCTGTCCACCTGAGCGATTACAAGGGCAAGTGGGTCGTCCTGTACTTCTACCCCAAGGATCAGACCACGGGCTGCACGATTGAGGCCCACAACTTCCAGCGCGACATCAAGAAGTACGAAGCCGCCAAGGCAGTCGTTCTGGGTGTAAGCCTTGACACCGTGGAGAGCCACAAGACCTGGTGCAGCAAAGACACCTTCGACTTCAAGCTCCTCGCCGACCCGGATCACAAGGTCATCGATGCCTATAACGTCCCCATCTCCGAACGCGGCACCATGAAGTTTGCCGCCCGCACCACCTACCTGATCGATCCCAAGGGCAAGGTGGTCAAGGTGTGGGAGGTGAAAGACATCCCCAACCACTCCGAACAGGTGCTGGCCGAGATCGCAGCAGCACACAACTAGATCTCATCGTTCCCTTCAAAGAGGCCCGCTTCGGCGGGCCTCTTTTGCTTCTCCAAACACTGAGGGCGTATCGACAAATTCAGTCGAGCACCACCCTCGTTGCCCCAATTCTTCGCGGCTTCATCGCGAAGGGTGAATCCCCGGCAAACTTGTTTGCTGGGGTTTAGCGTGGGGTATTGCGCTATGCGCGACCCGGTGGGAGCCGTGGGCTGAAGCCAAGCTTCAGCCCACGGTTTACCCGATTGAAGAGAGGTCGGGCTTTAGCCCTGGGCTTTGCTTTGATCCGTCAGAAAAGGCCCAGGGCTAAAGCCCATCAGTCTGGCGCCTTTCAATCAGCGGGCTGAAGCCCGCTGCTCCCACCCAATCATTGCCGGTCATAGCGCCTCAATCCTTCCCAGATTCTCCTCGGGTAGAGACTATGGATCGATATGGCCCCTGCGTGCCAGTTAGCAACTCTGCCAACACACCGTCGTACAGACGCAAAAAAGCCCGGGCCTCATTCGAGGAACCGGGCTTTTTTGCTTGCCTTAGGTTACAGAGTTACTTGGTGGCCTTCTTAGCGGCCTTCTTGACGGCCTTCTTAGCAGCCTTCTTGACGGCCTTCTTCGCGGCCTTCTTCGCCGGAGCCTTCTTCACAGCCTTCTTTACAGCCTTCTTTGCAGCTTTCTTCGTTGCCAAGGTAATACCTCTCTTCAATGATTTTTGAGCGCCCTTTTTAGCGGCGGCCTTTTTGGGGGTCGCCTTTCCGCCGCGTAGAGCGCTCGACTTCTTCGCGGCAGATTTCGTAGAAACTTTCTTCGCAGCCTTCTTCGGCGCGGCTTTCTTAGCGGCCTTCTTCACGACGGCCTTCTTCACGACGGCCTTCTTCACGACGGCCTTCTTGGCGGCTTTCTTCGCCACCGTTTTCTTGGCTGCTTTTTTCGCTACAGCCTTCTTAACGGACTTAGCGGCGGTTTTCTTTACTGCCTTCTTGACCGCAGCCTTCTTCGGCGCGGCTTTCTTAGCAGGAGCCTTCTTCGCCGGAGCCTTTTTCATCGTTGGGGAGGCGGAGACAGCAGCAATGGCCAGCTCGGCTTCCTTCTCCGCAGGCTCATAGGGATGAACCGCATCAGCCGGTGCCGCTGGAATGCTTACCTCTTCGGCATGCAGCGCCTCATGCAGCAGAGGCTCGGCGTCATCATCATCAGAGGTCACCTCGACCTCCTCTTCTTCATCGACTTCGTCGAGGTCGTCTTCGGACTCGTCGTCGTAGTTGTCTTCTACAGCCGATGCATGAAGCTTGATGATCTCGTCGTCGTAGGCCATATATCTCCTCCACCCTGTCTGCAGTCATTATGACGCAGCGCCAGCGGAACGAATTCTAGCTAAAGAATGCAACGATGAGGAAGCGTTGGCAAGAAGAAGTTGCGTTAGAGGAACTCTTTTTGCTTACCGTCCCTTCTTGGCAGGCGAGTTCGACGGCTTCTTTGATGCCGTCACAGTCTTCTTTGAAGAGCTCTTTGCGGATGTTGAAGCCTTCGCGCTCGATGATTTCTTGCGAGCTCCACGCCCCTGTGGAGCAAGCCTTACCGGCTCACTCACGATGAGCGACTTGCCTGCGCTTACCTGGCTTGAACGCAATGCATTCCAGCGCCGCAACTGTTCCACGCTGACACCGAAGCGGTCTGCCACGGTGATCAGCGTATCGCCCCTGCGCATCGTGTAACGCTGGATATGGACGGCGCCCGATGCGCTGGTGGTGCTCACCGGGGCAACTGGGATCACGAGCTCGTCGCCAAGATCGAGCGCGCTTCCATCGGCGATGTCATTCACGCTGGCGATCTCGGAGGCATGGACATGGAAGCTCTCCGCGATCGAGTTCAACGTCTCGCCGCCACGCACCTCATGGAAGCGCCAGCTCACGCGCTTGTCTTCCGGAATGGCGCTGATGCGCTTCTGGAACTCGTCCTTCGTCCCCGCGGGGATGTGGAGATCGAAGGTCATATCGCGCGGCGTCACCAGCCGCAGCAGGCTCGGGTTCAAGCTCACCAGGGTCGCAACCGATGAGTTCGTCACGTCCGCCACCAGGCGAAGGTCCACCTGAGAGTTCACCGGCACCGTGTCATACACCGCCGGCGGCTCCGGATTGATCTCCGTCAGGTTGTACTGCTGCGGGTTCTTCGCCATGATGATGGCCGCGATGATGCCAGGCACGTAGTTTCTGGTCTCGCCCGGAAGATTGCCACGCCGGTACAGCTCCCAGAAGTCTGCATAGCCGGTGCGCATCACCGCACGCTGCACATTGCCCGGGCCCCAGTCATAGGCAGCCAGCGCCAGGTACCAGTCACCAAACTGGTTGTAGAGCTCCTTGATATAGCGCGCATAAGCACGCGAAGACTTCTCCGGGTCGAACCGTTCGTCCACCCAGCCATTGCGCGTAAGTCCGTAGGCGCCGGCAAACGGCATAAACTGCCACATGCCGCCCGCGCCGCTCTTCCCATTCAAGGCCTGCGGCTGAAAGCCGGACTCAGCGACCGCCAGATAGATCAGGTCCTGCGGAACACCTTCCTCGCGCAGGATCTTCTGGATCATGTCCTTGTACTTGCCGGCACGCTCCAGCGACCGCAGCAGATGCACGTGCCCGCCGGGAGACTTGGTGAAGTAATTGATGAAGCCGGCGACGTAGTCATTCACCGCCAGCGGAAAGTCCGACACGGTCGTACGCAGTTCGGCATTCAATCTTGCGGTCAGCTCGGGATCGGGGGAGAAGGTCACGTCATTGGCCGCGTCCAGAGGTGCGGCCTCCAGCTTCGGAGAGAAACCGGTGCCCTGCTTCAATGCGTCCAGCTCCAGCGCATTCACCGCGGTGACCACGCGCTCAAACTCGTCATTGAGCTGCTGAATCGACCGGATATCCAGACCGCTGGTCAGCATCATGTCGACCGATGCATCGAAGTCCATGCGCGCCGCGTCCAGCCTTCCGGCGCGATAGTTCTGCAGACCGGAGTTATAGCTGCGATCGACCTGGGTGATGAGCTGCTGCACGCGCGTAGCCTGGGCGCGGGCGGCGTAGTCAGGAACCTGAGAAGCCGCGGGCTGCGGCACTGGAGTAGCCGTGATGGTAGGCGGAGCCTGCGGTGTGGGCGCTTTCACCGGCTGCTGCTGCGGACACCCCGTAAGAAACACCACGGGGGTGCAGGCCAGGCCCAGAAGTACTTTGCCGAATCGGGTCGGCATGGAGGCAGATCGTCGCACGCAGTCCTGCTCATTGTATGACGCCGGCTGGTCCTGATTGTTGCGGTCACTTCAGCGCGGCGCGGATGTTAAGATGGAGGTTGAGGCTGTTCCCACCCGAGATGGATCCTAAATACATCCGAAATTTCGCGATCATCGCGCACATTGACCACGGCAAGTCCACACTCTCAGACCGTCTGCTGGAGATGACTGGCTCATTGACCGCGCGCGAGATGCAGGCTCAGGTGCTGGACGCCATGGATCTGGAGCGCGAGCGCGGCATCACCATCAAGGCCCACTCGGTCCGCATGATGTACACCGCGCGCGACGGACAGACCTACCAGTTGAACCTGATCGATACTCCCGGCCACGTGGACTTCAGCTACGAGGTCTCGCGCTCGCTGGCCTCCTGTGAAGGCGCGCTGCTGGTCGTCGATGCCTCGCAGGGCGTGGAAGCCCAGACCCTGGCTAACGCCTACCTCGCCATCAACAATGGTCTCGAGATCATTCCGGTCATTAATAAGATCGATCTTCCCAGCGCCGATATCCCGCGCACCAAGGAGATGATCGAGCAGGCCGTTGGTCTGCCCGCGGACCACGCGGTCCCCGTCTCCGCAAAGACCGGCCTCGGTGTCGACGAGATTCTGGAGTCCATCGTTCATCTGCTGCCTTCACCGAAAGGTCACAGCGATGCTCCCCTGCAGGCGCTGATCTTCGACTCGTGGTTCGATGCCTACCGCGGCGTGATCGTACTTGCCCGTATCATCAACGGCCGCATGTACAAGGGCCAGAAGATTAAGCTGATGTCGAATGGCAAGGTCTTCGACATCGAGAACCTCGGGGTCCTCACTCCCAAGCCGGTCGAGATCGAGTCCCTCAGCGCCGGCGAGGTCGGCTTCTTTGTCGCGACCATCAAGAACGTGGCCGATACCAAGATCGGCGACACCATCACGGACGCAACTAAACCCGCGACGCAGATGCTGCCCGGATTCGAAGACATCAAGAGCATGGTCTTCGCCGGTCTCTACACGGTCGACTCGCATGAGCACACCCTGCTGCGCGACGCTCTCGAGAAGCTGCGGCTGAACGACTCCAGCTTTTTCTTTGAGCCCGAAAGCTCGGCCGCCCTTGGCTTCGGGTTCCGCTGCGGCTTCCTCGGTCTTCTCCACATGGAGATCATCCAGGAACGTCTGGAGCGCGAGTTCAACCTCGATCTCATCACCACCGCCCCCGGCGTGCGCTACAAGATCACCATGACCGACGGCTCGGTGCTTGAGGTGGACAATCCATCGCGCTGGCCCGAGGTCACCTCGATCGAAAAGATCGAAGAGCCGATAATCACCGCGATGATTATGACCAACGAAGAATATGTCGGCGGCATTCTGAAGCTGGTGGAAGAGAAGCGCGGCAAGCAGAAGAATTTCGAGTACATCACACCGACACGCGTCATGCTGACCTATGAGCTGCCGCTGAACGAGATCGTGCTCGACTTCTATGACCGCCTGAAGTCCGTCTCGCGCGGCTACGCTTCGCTGGACTATCACCTCACGGGCACGTGGGTCTCACCGATGGTGAAGATGGATATCCTCGTCTCCGGCGAACCGGTGGATGCGCTCTCCATCATCGTTCACCGCGATGTCGCCTATGAACGCGGCAAAGCTCTCGTCCACAAGATGAAGGAGCTGATCCCGCGGCAGATGTTCGAGGTCGCCATCCAGGCTGCGATCGGCTCAAAGATTGTCGCCCGCGAGACCGTCACCGCCATCCGCAAGAACGTAATCGCCAAGTGCTACGGCGGCGACATCAGCCGTAAGCGCAAACTTCTAGAAAAGCAGAAGGAAGGCAAGAAGCGGATGAAGCGTATCGGGAAAGTCGATATTCCGCAGGAGGCCTTCCTCGCCGTCCTCATTTTTCGCGAGATGGTTCTTTCTTTGGATTCAGCAGGATCGTTAACGGTGGTGTAACACGATCTGTGGAAAGCCTGTTTCGGGCCCGTAACGGGAAAAGGCTCAAAACCATCTCTGTCCCGCTGTCAAACAATGTCTCCAAGCTTATGAAAACAATCATGTTGTTCGCTTACGACGAACCATAGATAGTGCATTCTCCAACAGCGGATCCGCCTTTTCGCGGGGATACCCGAAAGTGATCCACAGAATTTTCCACAGAAATGCCGAAGGGCCGGAGGATATCCTCCGGCCCTTCAGTTCGTTTCGGAATCGGTTTTACTTCTTCGGCGTCGTGGAAGGACGCGGCGTCGTCGGTGTCGTTGAAGGACGCGGCGTCGTCGGCTTAGTGGCCGACGGAGCGGACGGCGGAGGAGCAGCAACACCAGACTGGGTGTTGTAGGCATCCACAACGGCCTGCGAGATATCCGTGTTCGGAGTCGCCCACATCACGTTGCTCTGCTGGCTGCCGATGTCGATCAGCAGCGTGTAGCCATTCTTGGACACATACTGCTGGGCTACCTGGCTAACCTTACCGGCGATCTTGCTGATTGCTTCCTGCAGGTCCTGGTTGTAAGCGGCCTGTGCATCTTCGGCATCGCGGTTGAGCTGCTTTTCCTTGGTGTCGATGGTGCGGGCGCGGCTCGCCTTCTCCTCGTCGGAGAGGCTGGTGCCGCTCTGGAGCTGCTTCTTCAGCGAATCGACCTCGTTACCCGCAGCTTCGATCTTGGCCTTGGTGGGCTCGTACTTCTTCTGAACGGTGGCGACCGCCTGCTGGCCCTCGTTGGTGGCGAGAACCACCTGCTCGAAGGCGATCAGGGCGATCTTCGCGGGAACGGCTTCGGGCTTCACCTGCTGCGGCGCCGCAGCGGGAGCAGCGGGCTGCGGAGCGGCGGTCTGTGCCAGAGCGGGAGCCGCGATGCCGGCGGCGATCGCGGAAATGAGAAGAACGTTACGATTCATGCGGATGGTGAAACTCCTTGATGGTCGATGTGACCCGTATACCTCTACACCTTGGTTCCTGCGTGCATGCGATGCGGCGACTTGGCCGCTCTCCATCGTTCAACCGGTTGTCGCGGGGGTGAAACGAGATGGCGCTGCTCTCAGGGAACTGACGAAATTATAGGCGGGCCGTTAGCACCGTGCAAGATAACGCGCACGCCCATGTAGCTATTTCACCGCTCGTCAAAGATTCCCCCTGAGCCCCGCCAAACCCTTTAGTCTCAGACTTCGCCGAGGTTCTACCCTATGATTCGCTTCAGGAGTCTGGTGATGTTATTGATTGCGCTGGTCATCTTTCTGGCGGGCTGCCTTCTGCTCGCCGAGAGCTGCCCGCGCGCGGCTGCTTTGCTGGAGCGCAGAGCCGGCGCCGCCGTGGCGCACCTTGTCCTGGAGGACAGCCAGCACAACTTCCGCGTGCTCGATGCGATGGCGCGCGTCGACAGGATCGTCGACCGGATTCTGGAGGAGTTCTTTGGCCGTACGTCTTAGGGCGCGTCATTCAATTCCTGTCAGTCAGCGCCGGGAGCAGATTTTTTCGAGATCAAGGAGTGAGGAGTGAACTGTAGCTGGCCTACTGGAACGACGAGTGACAAAGAGATCGGGAAAATCTGCCCCGGCCCTCTGGGTTGCGGCGCAAATTCGCCCATACTTCGTTATCGGCCTCGGCTGTGGAATAGCCACAGCCTTCGGCCTCTGCCTCGTCTGGTCGAATTTTCGCTCGCAACGCTGACGGCAGGAATTGAATGACGCGCCCTGGCGTTACAAGACGTTATCTCTGGCTGCAGCTCGGCGGCTGGGGAATTCTCTGCCTCATCCTCTTCTCTATCTCTCTCGTCTATCTGCAGTACAGCCATCACACCCTTACCCGGAAGCTCTTCGGACAGGTGGTCCTCTCCTACGGGCTTTACCTGATCTACGGCCTTGCTGCCTCACACGTGTTGCACCTCGGCCTGCGCCGTTGGATCACGCTGCCATTGCGCGCACTCTTGCCGCGTCTGGTACCACTGTTTCTCGCGATGGCAGCGCTCATGAGCGCCCTGATGATCGCGATCAACGACCGTCTTCTCCATATCACGCTGGGCAAGGTCGACCGAGGCATCGCTATGTCGCTCTACGTGAACAACTGCATCATGCTTTTCGGTTGGATCATCGTCTACGCCCTGATACATACCGTTCGCGAGCGGCGCCGCGATGAGGCCCGTCGTCTTGAACTTGAACTGGCCGCGCAGGAGGCGCAATACCGCAGTCTCAGCGCACGTGTAAATCCGCACTTCCTCTTCAACGCCCTCAACACCATTCGCGCCCTCATGTATGAAGACCGCGCGCAGGCCGACCTGGCGCTTACCCGCCTTGCCAGTCTGCTGCGCGCCGGCCTGCGTGGCGAAGAACGCCGCGAGATTCCGCTGAAAGACGAACTCGCTGTCGTCGACGACTACCTTCAACTCGAACAGATGCGCTTCGAAAACAGGCTGAGAGTCTGTTGTGAAATCACCGACGAAGCCCGGCAGGCTCTCGTTCCTCCAATGGCGGTGCAGCATCTGGTCGAGAACGCCGTAAAGCATGGCATCGCGCGCATCGAGCAAGGCGGCGAGGTTGTTCTGCGCTCCAGCATCGCAGACAACACCCTGCAGATCGTGGTCACCAATCCTCTCCCGACAACAATCTCCAATGCGACCGAAGTCTCCGGAACCGGACTTGAGAATTCGAGGCAGCGCCTGCGCCTGCTCTATGGAGCGGATGCGGAGCTCGATCTTCGTCTCGATGACTCGATCGCCACTGCAACCCTGACGCTGCCGCTCAACGAAGAGGAGACCGATCATGCGTGCACTTCTGATTGATGATGAGCGCCGCGCGCGTGCCGAGATGCGCCGCCTTCTGGAGTCCCATCCCGAAGTAATCATCGCCGGCGAGGCAGCCAACGTCTCCGAAGCCAAGGAGATGATTGCCCGCGAACGGCCTGACCTGCTGTTCCTCGATGTAGAGATGCCCGGAGCTACCGGCTTCGATCTGCTCGATGAGATCGCAGGCCGCGACCAGACACCTGCCGTGATCTTCACCACAGCATTCGATCGCTATGCGCTGCGAGCCTTTGAGGTTCGTGCCGCCGACTACCTGCTGAAACCGGTTACACCGGAGCGCCTGAAGGCCGCTCTTGAACATGTCCGCACCGAAGATGGCTCCGAGCCGCAGAAGCTGCCTCTCGACCAGTTCTTTATCCGGGAAGGAGAGCGCGCCTGGATGGTGCGCGCGGTGGAGATCAAGCTGATTGAAGCGGAGGGCAACTATGCCCGGCTCCACTTCGGCGAGAATCGCCCTCTGATTCTGCGCAGCCTGCAAACCCTGCAGGCCAGATTGGACGAACACTTCTTCCGCGCCAACCGCAGCCAGATCGTCAATCTGCGATGGATCACGCGGATGGAACTGGAAGTCGATGGAGCTGTACGGGCAGTGCTGAAGGACGGAACCGAAGTGATCTTCTCGCGCCGCCAGTCACAGGCGTTGAAAGAACGGATGGCGCTTTAAA
>JAEKKE010000383.1 GCA_019510535.1 Acidobacteriota bacterium | reverse complement strand
TTACGTTCTCACCCGGGGCTCTTCCCATTTCCAGCGTGAATGGATTTGCCATTGATCCGCAGACCGGTAATGGATTTGGATCGGCTCCGCAGATTGCGCGCAACACAGCAGTGATCTATACCCACACCTTCACTTCCAACATGCTGATGAATATCGGTGCGGCGTGGACCCACATCAACAACGCATCGTATCCGTTGAACTACGGTGTCAATCCGAACACTAAGCTAGGCCAGCCGAATGTCAATGTCAGCCAACTCACCTCAGGTCTTGCAGTCGCGTTGCCTACCGGCCTGACAGGACTTGGAGGAGGCAGCAACTTTGTACCGCTGCAGAACAAAGACAACAGCTATCAGCTCAATGGAAATATCTTCTACAACCGTGGCAATCACAGCTTCCGCATTGGCGCCGCAGGCATCCGCCGTATCGCGCTAAACCTGCAAGACAACCAGGGTGAAGGCAGCTGGACGTTCCGCATGGGAGCACCGGGTTTGTTGATGGGTATCTTCTCAGCGGCGACGCGCAATAACAATCTGTATCCGCCCACCTACCTGACATGGGAACCCAGCGTCTATGTCCAGGATGATTGGCATGTACGTCAGAACCTTACGCTCAACCTGGGCGTGCGTTATGACGTCTACACTCCGTTCACTAAAAAGAAAAATCACATCTCCAACTTCGACGAGGCGACGGGCACCATTGTGCAGGCCGGCATCAATGGCGTCAGCAACACGGCAAACGTCAAAACCGATTATTCCAACTTCGCACCGCGCGTAGGCTTTGCGTTGACAGCAACCCCAAGCCTGGTCATCCGAGGCGGCTTTGGTCTCGCGTTCTTCCCAAGCAACTACATGTCTCCTGTAAACCTGAAGAATCCACCGAACATCGCGATCTACGGCAACTGCTCCTCTGTTCAAGCCGCGAATGGAACGAGCGGTTGCAATCAGTCCTTCACGCGCTTCAGTCAGGGCATGGCCTTACCGAACCAGAACCCGAGCACATTGCCGAAAGACCTGGTCGGCTCCATTCCGGCCACGGTCGACTACAACTTCCGCTCCGGGTATCTGGAGCAGTTCAATCTCACCGCGCAAAGAGACTTCAAGGGCAATACCCTGACGGTCTCCTATGTTGGGCAGTTAGGACGCCACCTTTCTACCGGATTCGACATTAACCGTGCCCCATTGGGAAATGCGTCCGGCTCACAGACGCAACGCCGCTGACTCCAGACTCAGCGCCGCTACTACCCGGTCTTGCCGGGAGTTACGACAATCACTCGTAGTTATGCCACGGGCGCTTCGTCTTATCACTCGCTGCAGGCTGTCTTCGAACGTCGCTTCCACAGCGGTCTCGGATTCAACGTCAACACGACCTGGGCTCATCTGCTTGATAACGCTCCAAACATCAACGGCCAGAACGGAAACGGCGTCGGCCAGGTATTGGCAACGCAGAAGTTCGATGATTATGGCAATGGCGACCTCGATGTCCGGAACCGTATTGTCGTTACCGGCAACTATGCATTGCCCTTCGGCAAAGGAGCACACGGGCTTCGTGGCGCACTCCTCGGAGGATGGCGCACCAACGTTCTCTACCTCTGGTCAACCGGTATGACCTTCACCGTTCTTAACTCCACCAATGTCAGCGGCACCAGTCCCGGCGGTTCGGCTGACCGGCCGAATCTCAGTGGAGACCCCTTCCAGAACATCACCCCAATCTTCTCGGGAGCCATGCAGTTCTTCCGGGCATCCGCTTTCGTCGCTCAGCCGGCTGGCACTCTCGGTGCCGAGCGCCGCAACCCATATCACGGACCTCATTTCCGGCACTGGGATATGTCGCTATTCAAGGAGTTCACGGTCTATCGCGAAACACATCTGCAGTTGCGCGCCGAGGCCTTCAACATCGCCAACCAGGCTAACTTCAGCAACCCTGTTACCGGGCTCGGTTCCACAACGACCCTGGGAGCTCTCACCTCGACACTTCCCTCGTATCAACCACGTCTGATTCAGTTTGCGGTCAAGTACGAGTTCTAAAATACAGACACCACACCCCACCACGGCCTGCGTCCCATCACGCAGGTCGTCTCTTTTTACCTCGCCGTATTGCCCAAATTGAGCTGCGGCGCGTCTGATGGAAGAGTGCGTATTTCGGGTCCATTTGCCGCGATTTTCTTGATCTTTGGGATGTTGCTCTCGTTCGCTCCTGCAGCGCCCGTACATCGGCACAAGGTCACCCCGCAGAGGCCCCTCGTCGTCGGCTACTTACCGCAGTGGCAGTTATATGCCGATACACCCTATTCGGTGAAAACCCTTGATCAGAGTGGCGGCGCCCGTCTGCTGGACCAGATCAATTACGCACAGGGCTTCGTCAAAGATGGCCACTGCTCGGTCGCTGATCCCAATGCCGACCTGAATACGGTTTTCACCGCCGCAAACAGCGTCAATGGCATTGCTGACGATCCCACATCGCGCTTCCATGGCTACTTCCACCAGCTACAGGAGTTGAAGCGGAAGTATCCGCACCTGAAGCTGCTCATCTCTCTGGAAGGCCGCGCTGCTGACTTCGCCGCGGATGCTCAACCCGCTGTCCGCAAACAATTTGTCCGCTCCTGTATCGATACCTTCATTCGCGGCCATTTCGCGGAGGGCATCGATGTGCCTGGTCTCTTCGACGGCTTCGACATCGACTGGGAGTCGCCTCACCAGGAAGACGCGGAAAACTTCCACGAGCTGCTACGCGAGTTCCGGGAACAGATGAATGCTGTGCGCCCGGGGCTACGACTTTCCATTGCAGTCGGTCCGTCGCCACGTATGCTCGGCGGGGTCGACTTCCGGTCCATCATTCCCTACCTCAATCAGGTGGGCGTCATGAACTATGACTATGTCGGTCCGTGGATGCAGCGTTCCGGCTTCATCGCACCTCTCTTTCGCGATCCGACACATCCGGGCGGAAGCATCGACCGCGGTATGAACGACTACATCGCCGCCGGTGTCCCGGCGCATATGCTGCTGATGGGCATGCCCTTCTATGGATACGGCTGGAAGGTTCCGGAAGGCGACAATCACGGTCTCTTTCAGGCTGGACCAGGCATCCGCAGCGAAGACTATCCGTATCACCGCATCCGGAGCATGAAGGGCAAGTACGTCCTTTACCGCGATCGTCTCTCGCACGCTCCCTGGCTATACGACGGGGATACGTTTTTCACCTTTGAGGACACTGCCTCGCTCAGCTACAAGGCGGCGTACGCCGCAAAACACCGCCTTGGCGGAGTGATGATCTGGGAGTTGAGCGGAGACACCTCCGATGCGGAGCTGTTGCATACCGTCCATCGCTCCCTGAACCGTCCTCCGGCCTGGTACACCTTTCCGCCAGATGGCTCTCCCGCAGGCGGTCCACAACAGACGGTACGAACTCGGTCTGCCGAAGCACCGTAGAGCATTTTTCCTGTCGCTAGGTATTCCGAAAGCAGCGTCCAGCGGCGTTTTCGTTGCGGAAAACGCCCATAGATGCACAAGCCCCGCACTACACCTACAGGAAAAATGCTCTGAGCTTTGCTACACTGGCGGCTCAAGCACAATGACCATGGCCGAGAGCACCTTTGTTCCCATGAAGATGCTGCTGGAAGATCGCAGCAACCGTGTTCCCCGCACATTGGACCATGTGCCTTTCACGATCGGGCGTCTCACTGACCGCTCGCTAGTGCTGGACCACCCGTTCATCTCGCGCTCGCACGCACAGATCAACTTCATTAACGGGCAGTACTTCCTCGAGGATCTGCGGAGCACCCACGGCACCTATCTGAACGGCCGCCGTCTGGACCCGATGGCCGGGCCACAGCAGCTCAACGCCGGAGACAAGCTTCGGTTTGGCTCCTCCGATGGCCCTTTGCTCCGCTTCGGAAAACCGGACCGTGATGTGGCCAGCCTGAAAGACCTGATGGGCCAGATGCAGTCCATCGCGATGCCGAGCGAAGGCTCAGACCTGGAGAAGCTGCGCTGGTTCCTGGAGGCTGCCCGGAAGCTCAACGCCGTCGGCGCCGTACAGGAGGTGCTGCAGTCGCTCGTCGAGATCACGCTCGATCTGACGCAGATGGAGCGTGGGTACGTCTACCTGCGCGACGCGGTGACCGGCGAGATGTCGATGGCCGTCGGACTCACACTTGCCGGGGAAAAGCTTGCCGATGACCGCGGTGTGGCTCAGTCGGCCATCCAGCAGGCGACACGCACCGCCGCCGAATTCATCGTCACCGATACGCTCTCACTCGATGGCGGGATGTCCGACTCTATGGTTGCCGGCAGCATTCGCACCGTAATCTGCATCCCGTTGCGCAGCCGTCACGGTGATTTTGGCAGCGACGAAGACAGCAAGCCGGAGCTCGGTGGAGAGGTGCGCGGCGTCCTCTATCTCGACAGTCGCCTGAAGGCGGGTGCTCTCAATGAGGTCGATAGCGGCCTGCTGGAGACGATCGCCGGCGAAGCAGCATCCCTGATTGAAAACGCATCGCTCGCTCGCGCGGAAGAAGCTGCCCGCCGTTATCGTGAGGAACTGAACATCGCGGCGCAGATCCAGCAAGGCCTGATGACCGTGCAGATTCCGGACATCCCGTACGCCCGCATCAATGCCCGCAACGTACCGTGCAAAGACGTCGGCGGCGACTTCTTCGATGTCGTGGTCGATGAAGATGGAGTCTCGCTCGTGATCACGGACGTCTCTGGCAAAGGCGTCTCTGCGGCGCTTCTCGCCTCTACCCTTCAGGGACTGGTGTACTCCCAGTTAGCTGCCCGCCAGCCGCTGGAGCAGGTCGCACGCATGTGCAACCGCTTCATCTGCGCCAAGGACATCGGCAAATACGCCACTATGATCGTGCTGAAGCTCACCCGGAGCGGCAACCTGCAATACATCAACTGCGGCCACGTCATGCCCCTCCTGGTGGGAGACGGCGTGGTTGAGAAACTCACCGCGACCAATCTTCCCGTCGGCCTTCTTCCCGATGCTGAGTACGAGACCGCCTATCTGAAGATGCCGCAGAACAGCCGTCTCATCCTGGTAACGGACGGCGTCACCGAAGCCGAAAATCCCGAAGGTGAGTTCTTCGGTGATGACCGGCTTGAGGGCGCCGCATCTCAGTTTGAGTCCATGACAGAGATGTTCGACTCCGTACAGCGCTTTATGAACGGAGCTCCACCGACGGACGACTGTACGATGATCGAGCTGCGGTACCACGATCGCCGCACAGAGACTCGCGCCTAAATTGCTGCGTCTCTAACGTCCCTTAGCTTTCGCTTCCATCAGCAGCGGTAAGCCCGCATCGGCGTCTTTCCAGAGGGTCGCAAATGCTTTATAGGCCGGCGCGGCGTTGTTGTGATCTCCCATCGCGTCGTACGCATGGGCCAGGCCGATCTGCGCCGCCGGATAAACCGTACCGCCTGTGAGCAGCGACTGTCCGCGATGTTGCAACTGAACCTGGTGATCGATAAGCGCGACCTGAGGCTTACCGGTCGCAACCTGTGCCAGGCCCCGCAGGTAGGCTCCGATGGTTATCGTGTCATAGGCCTTAGCCTTCGATAACAGATCAAGTGCAGCCGCCGGCTGGCCCGTCTTCAATTGAATCGCCGCGGTAACCACGGGAGCGAAATACTCCTTTGGTGCCGTTCCCTGCTGGCTGTTCAAGGCGCTGAGATGCTGTTGCGCTGCCGCCTCGTCGCCGCACATCGCCGCTGCCAAGCCCGCGTAGTACGCCGATCTGGGAGCGATCGACGTTGCAGAAGGTAGAAAGGCTTTTGCGCCGCCACAGTCGGAGACCAGCGCTCGATCCAGCGCGGCCTGTCCGGCAAAGGTCGCCGCAACGGCTGCCAACTTTGGATTCTGGGATACGGAGGAAATCGCCTGGCGCCATACGGCCTCTCCGGCCTGCAATCTTCCAGTGTTATCCAGATAGGTTGCATAGGCTGGAGCCAGGGTCAGTGCATCAGGGTGCTGCCTGGACAACTCAATCTGTGCAGCAAGAAGATCATCCTTCCCTTGAAGATAGCCCGCGAGCAGTTCCTGATCGTTGTGCTTCGACCCCGCCTTCACTGCCTGACGTTCCAGTTCCAGAGCCGCCTCATAACGGTTCTGTGCCGTCATTGCGACTTCCGCCTCACGATACAGGCTGCCGTCGCCCGGATTCAGTTTCAGACCCTCCTGAGCCGCCTGCCCGGCTTCCGCCCAGCGTCCCATCTTTCGATCCACAACCGCCTGCAGACGGAAGCCATCAGGGTCGATTGCAAAGGCCGTGAGATACGCCTTTGCCAATTCGGATGCCTTCGGTAGATCGCCGGAGACAAAGAGCTCCTGAGCCAATGCTGACAACGCAGCCAGGCGCTGCCCGCTCTTGGCTGCGTTCGCGCCGGCAGAACTTGCCGCAGCGGCTGCTGCATCGTGTGCGCCGACAGCTTCATACAACAGCGCCAGCTTCAACGCCGGCTGCACAAATGCCGGATCGGCGGCGACAGCATGTTCATAGGCCTGCATCGCCAGCGCCGGTTGCCACAGGCGGAGTGCGATCTCGCCGCGAGCGTATTCGCGCAGGGCCTCCTGCGAGGAGCTGGCCAGGCTGTTGAACGAAACACTCGTCTTCTGGATATCAGCGTTCGACTCTCCCAGGGCAGCGCGGAGCGGTTGGGCCAGACGATCCAGGCTGACACCGAGCTGTTCCTTGCTGGCAGCTCTGTCGGTGAACGTCGCCAGCGTGCGATTCGAAGCCGTTTCGTGCAGCGTCAGCTCAATGTCGTAGCCGGCTCCGCTGCTGGCGACCCTGCCGAACAGGAAGACCGGAACACTAGAGTCAGTCGCAACCTGCCGCGCTTTTGCCTCGTCCACGGGCTGACTCGCGGAGCCATCTCCGCTGAGCTGAGCGCGAAAGAATTCAGGACCGCGATATGCGATCGACGGAGACTGCGACAGCTCCATCGCGACGGCCGACGCAACCCAGTCATCCAGAGTGCTATCGCCGGTGTCGTTTTGAATGGCGGTCACCATCACCGCCTGCCCAGGCGCCATGACATCGGAGACCACACTCTTATTGCGGAACCTGAAGAATGCAAACGCTCCCGCAGCGATCACCAGAACGGCGACAGCCACGAACAGCAGCGCCTTATTGCTCTTCTTCTCCGGCTCGGCCTCAACATTGCTCTCGTAAGAGGCACGCGGCCTTGCGGCCACAATACCCGAGCCCGACGCTGCCCGCCGTT
>JAEKKE010000382.1 GCA_019510535.1 Acidobacteriota bacterium | reverse complement strand
CGCGGCGGCATCATCGACGTCTACTCGCCCGAGCAGGATCGCCCCGTCCGCATCGACTTCTTCGGCGACGAGATTGAGACCATCCGCAAGTTCGATCCGGAGACCCAGCGCAGCTCCACGCCCATGGAAGAGGCCCTGCTGCTGCCCCTGACCGAAACCCCAGTCACCGAAAAGCTCCTCACCGCCATCAACAACCGCCTCACCCGCGCCGGCGAAGCCGGAGCCGCCCTGGAAGGCAGCGAGCAGCCCCGCGAGCTGCGCACCACCTACGGCGAAGCCACCGTCTTTCCCGGGTGGGAGTTCTACGCCCCGGTCGCCGGAGCCAACAGCGATCTGCTCGCTCTGCTCGGCCCCACCACGCGCGTCTTCGTCGAAGAGCCCGCCATGGTCAAAAACCAGGGCGAGCGCTGGTGGAACAAGCTGGAGCAGGCACATGACCGCGCCGCCATCGGCTCATTGGTCCGCGCCGAAGACATCTATCTCTCACCCTGGGACCTGGAAGACCGCGTCCGGCGCATGCCGGGCATCGAGCTCGACCAGCTCGGAGCGGTCGATGTGCTGGACACACAGGTCGACGCCCTCAGCGGCATCGAGATACCTACCCGGCCCACAACTCGCTTCCACGGTTCTATTCCCGCTCTCGTAGAACAGCTTCGCTCCCTGATGAACCAGGACTCGCGCATCGTCCTCAGCGCCCCCAACCAGGGCGAAGTCGAGCGCCTTGCCGGCCTGCTGCAGGAGTACAAGGTCCCCTACCGCATCGGCTCGCGCACACAGACCAGCAGCGGTTCGGCAACCGTCTACGACGAGACCACCTACCTCTCCAGCAGCGCCAACACACCCGTCATCGTCCGCGCCGCCATTCTGAACGGTGTTCACGTCCTCGATCTGGACCAGGCCACCGCCCGCCAACTCGTCGTCTACGGAGCGCAGGACCTGCAGGACGAAGCCGACATCGCTCCGCGGCGCACCTTCAAAAAGTCCAAGACCTCTGCCTTCGTCTCCGACTTCCGCGACCTCGCCATGGGCGACTACGTCGTTCACGTCGAGCATGGCATCGCCCAATACCAGGGCCTTCGCACCATCGATCAGGAAGGCATTCCGCTCGAGCTCATGATCCTGGAGTTCGCCGAGGGAGCCAAACTCTACGTCCCCCTCACTCGGCTCGACCTGATCCAGAAGTACCGTTCTACCGACACCGGCCCCGCCCCCGAGCTGAACCGCCTGGGCAGCCAGCAGTGGGCCAAGACCAAAGCGCGCGTCAAGAAGGCCATGCAGGACATGACCGACGAGCTGCTGAAGCTCTACGCGCAGCGCAAAGCCGCGCAGGGCTTCGCCTTCTCGCCGGACAGCAACCTCATGCGCGAGTTCGAAGACGCCTTCGACTACAACGAGACCGACGATCAGCTCTCCGCCATCGCCGACATCAAGCGCGACATGGAGACAACCCAGCCCATGGATCGCCTGCTCTGCGGCGACGTCGGCTACGGCAAGACCGAAGTCGCCATGCGCGCCGCCTTCAAGGCCGTGCAGGACTCGAAGCAGGTGGCCGTGCTCACACCCACCACCGTGCTCAGCTTCCAGCACTACGAGAGCTTCAAGAAGCGCTTCGCCAAGTTCCCCGTCACCGTCGAGATGATCTCGCGCTTCCGCACCGCAAAGGAACAAAAGAAGATCGCGGAAGACGCCGCCGCCGGCAAGATCGACATCCTGATCGGCACCCATCGCCTGCTCTCCAAGGACCTGACGTTCCAGGACCTCGGTCTGCTGATCGTCGATGAAGAACAGCGCTTTGGCGTGCGCCACAAGGAACGCATGAAGCAGTTCCGCGCGCATCTTGACGTGCTCTCCATGTCGGCCACGCCTATCCCCCGCACATTGCACATGTCGCTCGTCGGTCTGCGCGATATGAGCGTCATCGAGACGCCGCCCAAAGACCGCATGGCCATCCAGACCATCGTCGCCAAGTTCGACGAGAAGATCGTGCGCACGGCCATCGAGATGGAGCTCGAGCGTAGCGGCCAGGTCTACTTCGTCCATAACCGCGTCGAAACTATCTACGATATCGCCTCGCGGATCCGCGAGCTGACGCCGCAGGCACGCGTGGTCGTCGCTCACGGACAGATGGGCGAAGCCGAGCTTGAGCGCGTGATGCTTGCCTTCATGCATCACGAGTACGACGTACTCGTAGCCACCAGCATCATCGAGAACGGCCTCGATATCCCACTGGCGAACACCATCCTGATCAATCGTGCCGACCGCCACGGTCTCAGTGAGCTCTACCAGCTCCGCGGCCGTGTAGGCCGTTCGAATCGCCGCGCTTACTCCTACCTTCTGATTCCCCCGGAGACCGAGCTCACCGAAGTAGCGCGCCGACGTCTGGCCGCATTGAAAGAGTTCTCCGACCTCGGCGCCGGCTTCAAGATCGCCGCACTCGACCTGGAGCTGCGCGGCGCAGGTAACATGCTTGGCGGCGAGCAGAGCGGCCACATCGAAGCCATCGGCTTCGAGATGTACACCTCCATGCTCGAAGAAGCCGTCGCCAAGATGAAGGGCGAGGAGAAGCAGGAACGTCAGCCCGTCCAGCTCAACCTCGGCATCTCGCTACGCATCGACAGCGACTACATCGAAGAAGAGAATCAGCGCCTGCGCATGTACAAACGCATCGCCGGGGCGGCCAACGATGCTGAACTCGCAGACGTCCGCGCCGAGCTGATCGACCGCTACGGCACCCTGCCCGACTCCGTGCTCAACCTGCTCTCCGCCGCTGAGCTGCGCCTGACCGCGGAACGCCTCTGCGTCTCCCAGATCGACCGCAAACGCACGCAGATCGAGCTTGCCAAGAAGAAAGAAAACGTGGAGATGCTGCACGTCCGCTTCGATCCGAAGAGCATGATCGATCCAGGCGAGCTGATGAAGCTGGTCGCCCGCTACGCCAAACGCGGAGCCCAGTTCTCTCCCCAGGGCGTACTGCGCTGGCCGCTCAGTTCCGCCAAAGCCGAAGACGTACTAGCCGAAACCCGCTCCCTGTTGGAGCAACTCGTACTGCGCCCCGCATAACCTTTGGGACACCCTCACATCGGCGACTAACCCATGCACCGGGTGCCCCATGTCCCTCAGGGACATGGGCCCGGCCTTTACTATCCCTGCGGACCAATTCTGAAGGTCGTTCACTTTATATTTTGTGGAATCAAAGGAATCGCGCACAGCGCGATCCCAACCAGCAACCAGCTACCAGCAACTGCTTCCCCGCAGTAAACTGCAAAGCAGCAAGGAACCACTCCCTCAGGACGACTTCCACCGATGAAGAAACTCGCCATCCTCGCTCTCGGAGCCGCTATGACTACCGCCATCGCACCCGCGCAGAAGATCTCCGCCGACGGAGCGCAGCAGACCTTCCGTTTCAACGTCGACCAGTACTTCGATGATGTCTTCAACTTCGCGCCGACCTACGGCACCCAAGGCGGCTTCCACCAGTACGACGGCCGCCTCGAAGACTACTCCGCCGCCGCCGTCCAGACGCAGATCAAGTCCATGCGGGAATGGCAGAAGAAGTTTGAAGCAGTTCCGGCCGACGGCCTTGATGGCTCTGTCGCCGATGACCGCCAGGTCCTGCTGAACAACATCGAGTCCACACTGCTCTCGCTCGAAACCATCCGCATGTGGGAGAAGAACCCGGACAACTACTCCTCCGGCATCACCAACAGCATCTTCGTGCTGATGAGCCGTGACTTCGCTCCTGTGGACACACGTCTCCGCGCCGCCGTCGAACGCGAGAAGCTGATGCCCCAGGTCTTTCTGGAAGCGCGCAAAAATCTGAAGAACCCTCCGAAGATCTACACCGAGATCGCCATCGAGCAGATCCCCGGCATCGTCTCGTTCTTCGAAAACGACGCCCCCTTGGCCTTCAGCAAAGCTACCAACGCGGAGACCAAGGCCGACTTCGCCAAATCCAACAAGGCTGTTATCGACGCCCTGAAGAGCTACGGCGACTGGCTGAAGAGCGACCTGCTGCCCCGCTCCAACGGCGACTTCCGCTTTGGTGAAGCGACCTTCCGCAAGAAGCTGGCTCTGGATGAAATGGTCGATCTCCCGCTGGACAAGCTGGTCGAGATCGACATGGCCAATATGCGCGCCAATCAGGCTGAGTTCGCACGCATCGCCAAAGAGCTCGATCCCACCAAGACACCCGAGCAGGTGCTGGCCGAGCTGGGTAACATTCACCCTGCTCCGGACAAGCTGCTGAACGCCTTCCAGGACACCTTCAACTCCCTGATCAGCTTTGTCCGCGCAAAGAAGATCATCACCATTCCCAGCGACGTCCAGCCCACCCTGGAAGAGACGCCACCCTTCATGCGCGCCACGACCTTCGCCAGCATGGACTCGCCCGGCGCCTACGAGAAGAACTCGACCAAGGCCTACTTCAACGTCACCCTGCCGGAAAAAGACTGGACAGCCGCGCACGTTGCCGAACACATGGCCAGCTTCAATATCGGCACCATCATCTCTACCGCTGTGCATGAGGCCTATCCCGGCCACTACGTGCAGTTCCTGTGGCAGTCACAGTTCCCTTCTAAGGTCCGCAAGCTGACCATGTCTGCCAGCAACGTCGAAGGCTGGGCTCACTACACGGAGCAGATGATGCTGGACGAAGGCTACGGTCAGCCCGGCTCCGGCGCGAAGGATGATCGCGAAGCCAAGCTTATCCGCCTCGGCCAGTTGCAGGATGCCTTGCTGCGCAACGCTCGCTTTATCGTCGGCCTGAAGATGCACACCGGCCAGATGACCTTCGACGAAGGTGTCGACTTCTTCGTGAAGGAGGGCTACCAGTCCCGCGCCTCCGCCACCGTGGAGACCAAGCGCGGCACCGCCGATGCCCTCTACATGTACTACACGCTGGGCAAGCTGGAGATTCTGAAGCTGCGCGACGACGTGAAGAAGAAGCAGGGAGCTGCCTTCAGCCTGGAGAAGTTCCATGACGACCTGATGCGCCAGGGGCCGGTGCCCATCAAGATCATCCGCAAGAGCATGCTGCACGACAATTCTCCAGTGCTCTAAGCTGCATCGACGCACTCGATATAACCCATGCACCGGGTGCCCCATGTCCCCTTAGGGACATGGGCCCGGCCTTCACTCTCCCGAGCACTTAAATAGATCTTTCTGAACGATCGGTTGGAGTAAAAGAAAAGACGGTCGCGCGAAGCGCGATACCCCACGCCAAACCCAGCGAACAAGTTCGCCGGGGATCCACCCTTTCGCCATAGGATCGCGAAGAATGGGGCAAGGAGACTATGCCGTTTCCATGTCGATATTGCCTATGTACCGGTTCGTAATCCTCTCAGGCTGCTCAGGAGGAGGAAAATCGTCGCTCCTCGAAGAGCTCGCGCGCAGAGGCTACAGCGTTGTGGAAGAGCCCGGCCGCCGGATTGTTCGGGAAGAGACAGAACAAGGAGGATCGGCGCTGCCATGGATGGACGTGGCAGCGTTCCTCCGCCGCGCAATCGCCATCTCTCTCGCTGATCGAGACGCGGTTCCATCGCAGGCCTGGGTTTTCTTCGATCGTGGACTAATCGACGCAGCCTCAGCACTGCAGCATGTCACTGGCGAACGTGTCCTGGAAGAACTCGGCCGGAAACATCGTTACTATCCACAGGTGTTTCTTACGCCTCCCTGGCCGGAGATCTACGGAACCGACGCGGAGCGCCGCCACAGCTTCCACGAGGCCGTGATCGAAACTCTGCAACGTATCTCAAAAACCTCGGAAAATCCTCGCGCTGCGGACAAACGGCAGCGCAGTCACCATGCATCGTAGGTGCTATAACGTCTCCATCTACTACTTTTGGTACGATGACGGTACTCAAGTAACGATAAGGACACTTTTTCGCTCATGGCATTCATGAAAGTCCGTAAAGCAGT
The DNA here is from genome assembly GCA_019510535.1 of Acidobacteriota bacterium. Taxonomy (GTDB): domain Bacteria; phylum Acidobacteriota; class Terriglobia; order Terriglobales; family Acidobacteriaceae; genus Terriglobus. Next base: position 114 of record JAEKKE010000382.1, on the reverse strand, counting down.
TTTTCCAGCAGCAGGTATGGGCACCCGTTTCCTTCCTGCAACCAAAGCCACTCCCAAAGAGATGTTGCCGCTGGTCGACAAGCCACTGATTCAGTACGGCGTTGAAGAAGCCGT
>JAEKKE010000638.1 GCA_019510535.1 Acidobacteriota bacterium | reverse complement strand
GAGATCGAAGGCCACGACGTCAGGCAGTTGCCTGCTTCCGCCAATTCGGCAAAGGCTGCAGCAGCGGCGATCTGCGCCGCCTGCAATGCTCCGTTGACCGGCGGGAAGTTCTGCGGGGAGTGTGGCGCTCCGGTTGCGCGCGCTTGTCCTTCGTGCGGTACAAGCGCGTCGCCGACGGCTAAATTCTGTAACGACTGCGGGACGAAACTCTGATGACTGAGAAAGTACGGTGTTCCTGGGCCGGCTCCGATCCGTTGATGCAGGAGTATCACGATCAAGAGTGGGGGCGTCCGGGACAGCCGCGCCATGTGGGAGTGCCTGATGCTGGAAGGCTTTCAGGCCGGACTCTCCTGGCAGACGATTCTCCGTCGCCGCGAAGGCTTCCGCCGCGCTTTCAAGGACTTCGATCCGGTGAAGGTGGCGAAGTTCACGGAGAAGGATATCGAGCGCCTGATGCAGGACGAGGGAATTATCCGCGCTCGCGCCAAGATTGTGGCCACGATCGACGGTGCGAAGATCTTCCTCGCGATGGAAAAGAACGGGGAGGATTTCGGAAAGTACTACTGGAAGCTCGCCGGGGGAAAGCCGACCGTTAACCGCACAGGTCATGTTCCCGCGCAGACACCAGCCTCCGAGTTGATCTCAAAGGACCTTCGCAAGCGTGGCTTCAAGTTTGTGGGACCCGTGATTGTGTATGCGTGGATGCAGGCGATCGGTATGGTTGACGACCACGCGGCGCATTGTTTTCGAGCTTAACCGCTGGGTTAGGTAACGACCGGGTGCCCCATGTCCCGATTCTGGGACGTGGGTATTCGAGCGGAGCTCGAACCGTTTTTCTCCAAGAGATTCACCGGTATTTTGAGGTCTGGAAAGTAAAGGCCGGGCCCAGGTCCCCGAGGGACCTGGGGCACCCGGTGTATGGGTGGCTTGGTTTTTATGGGCCCATCAGGATTGCGTCTGCTATGCGGGCTCCCTGTACGGCTGCTTTGACGTTATGTGTACGGATGACATGTGCACCGGCAAGAATCGCTGCGGTATGCATCGCGACTGTCGCAAACTCTCGGTCCCGCAATTCGCCTCCTAGAAAGCCTTTGCGTGACGCGCCGGCCATGATCGGCAACTGAAGCTCTTTCAGGCTCTCCAGTCCTGCCATCAAGGTGAAGTTCTCTTCTCCGCGCTTGCCGAAGCCAAAGCCGGGATCAACGATCAAGTGCTCGCGCGCAATACCGCTCTCTTCGACACGCTGCTGTAGCTCACGAAAGACGGTCGGCACAATCTCCATCATCGGCGGCAGCGTCGCCCATTCTGACGGTTTGCCGCGCGTGTGCATCACAACGACTCCGCAGTCCAGCGCGCGACAGGTGGCTGTCATCTCTGGATCCCACAGCAGGCCGGAGACGTCGTTCACGATCTCTGCCCCGGCATCGACGGCGAGCCGTGCGGTCGAAGCGCGATAGGTATCCACGCTCACGAGTGCACCTGCCTTAGCCAACGCCTCGATGACCGGAAGAACGCGGCCTTGTTCTTCTTCCCCGCTGACCTCGCCCGCACCGCCAGGGCGTGTCGATTCGCCGCCTAGGTCGAGGATGTCCGCGCCCTCGTCCAGCAGTCGCAACCCATGCGCTACGGGATCGTAGTGGCCTCCGTCGCTGAAGGAGTCGGGTGTGGCGTTCACGATCCCCATCACCAGCGTGCGCTCTCCGAGTGACAGTTGGCGTGAGCGCAGTTGCCAGAGAAAACGATCTCTTCGTGCAAAGCCCATCGATGCCGATGCTACACTCCGCCCATGCGATTGAGTGGAA
>JAEKKE010000637.1 GCA_019510535.1 Acidobacteriota bacterium | reverse complement strand
AACAGGATGGGATCGTCCCTATCCAGGAGAAGACAAGGTGCTGATGCCGGGCCCCTTCGTCAAGGCCGCGAAAAAGTATCACGACAACGATGACTAGTGTCCTGAGCCAGAAGTTATTGTCATAAATGTTGTCATCCTGAACGTTCGGATAACTAGATCATTTTCCCTGTGGGTGTAATGGAGCTCCACACCACACCTGCAGGGAGATGCTCCAGAGAAGGTCGGCCACAGCAAGATCCGGGGAGATCGAATGCGAATTTCCGAGTGGATCCAGGCAGGCTTCGCCAGCATATTCGCTATGGCAGCATGGGTTTACCCGCTTGCTGCCCGCCGACGATTGATCATAACGTCACTTGCCGCGGGCGCAATCTTCGTCATCACCCTGGGGCGATTGTCCGTGTACATCGTCGCGCCGGTTCAGGTTTCAATTCTCCGTGATTGGCTGCCCGCGGTCTTGATGCTCATCCCTTATTGGCAGACTGGCCAATTCTTCCTCGGACCGAACGAGAAGATGCAGGCGTGGCTCATGCAATCGGATCGCAGGCTATGGAACCTCGCATCGCACACCGGCTTGCGGCTCGGCCGGTTTGCGCACCTCTCCATGGAGTGGGCCTACATGCTGTGCTATCCGCTGCCGCTCCTGGGACTGGCAACACTCTACGCGGCTGGACTAAGCCGCGAGGCAGACTCTTTTTGGGCTTTCGTTCTTTTGCCGACGTACCTCTGCTATGCCATCACACCCTTTGTGCCTGCGATGCCGCCTCGCTTTCTCGAATCAGAACATGGGGAATCTCAAGCAACGAAAAGCAAGATCTTCAACTTATGGATTCAGAAGCATGGAAGCATCCATGCGATTTCCTTTCCCAGTGCGCACGTCGCCGCCTCCTTAGCAATATCCCTCTTCCTGTTGCACAACGTCCCAGCAGCCGGCGTCTTTTTCCTGGTTATCTCTTTCTGGATCGCCGTAGCCGCCGTCGTGGAAAGGTATCACTACGCCGTCGATGTCCTGCTGGGAGCGGTTCTGGCGCTGGCGATGTATCTGGCATGGCTTGCTCATTTGATTCCAAGCACTTTCATCACTGCGCCGGCCACGGTTTTCGTTACTCCACTCTGAGGTCTGTCAGCCTCCGGTGGGAGAAACAGAGAGGAGAGGATCTTTACGCCTACTGGGAGGTTGGGGGCTTCGCCCTGAGCCGCCGGCGGAAAGAACTTCTTCAGCGCCGCACGAGGATCCACCCGAACCATGTCGATCATTTCTACCCGGTGCACACAGGAAACAGTGCAATAAGGAGCGCACGGTTTCTTCGTCCAGTACTCGCGGTCCAGGTCTTCGAGGGTGTACTTCTCCAGTGGAATTGCAGGGTACCCTCGCTGTTGCGAACAGTAATGGACAAGTCCATCTTCACAGATATACAGGTATCGGCTTCCCGCGCGGCATTGCCAGTCGTTCGGCTTTCCTGCAATTAGGTTCTTCTGGAATAAATTGTCGTATGAGAATGCCCAGAATC
>JAEKKE010000381.1 GCA_019510535.1 Acidobacteriota bacterium | reverse complement strand
GGGAGTTCCAGGTAGTCACCTCAGGCGGCCAGGCCGAGTTCGGCCGCGCCATGGGTGGTTATTTCAATATCGTCACGCGCAGCGGAACCAACGAGCTGCACGGTACGGCCTATGGGTTTCTGCGGAATCAGCGGCTCAACGCGCAGAATCCACTCTCGCGCACCACTCTGCCGCTTACGCAAGGCCAGTATGGCGTGAGCCTTGGCGGGCCGCTGCAGCACGACCGCAGCTTCCTCTTCGGCAACTATGAAGGACGGCGACTGAATACGAACGGAATCGTGACCATCTCGCCCGCGAACGCTACCGCGATCAACAATCGCCTGAACGCACTGGGTTTTACCGGACCTCGCTTGTCGGTAGGTAGCAGCGCGACAACCCTCTATCCGACGACACTGCACTCCGACAATCTCTTTCTGCGCGGCGACCATCGCTTCAGCGACAAAGACCAGCTCACATTGCGTTACAGCTACTACCGGTTGAACAGTGTCAACGCTCGCGGGGCCGGAGCATTGGCAGACGTCAGCTATGGAACCGCGGTGCGCGATACCAATCACACGGTCGCAGCGAGTAATATCGCGACGCTTTCACCGCGCATCTTCAACGAGACCCGGGGACAGTTCACCTATGACAGTTTGGACGCTCCGTCGAATACGCAGAACAGTCCTGCGATTACCATCAGCGGCGTAGCCAGCTTCGGACGGTTTTCTTCTTCGCCCACGGCCCGCGTGAATTATCTGTATGAGGTGGTCGATAACCTGGTGATGCAGCGTGGAGCCCATACCGTGAAGACTGGCGTGGACTTCCTCTTCAACCGCGACACCATTACCTTCCCGATGTCGATTGCGGGGAACTATACCTTCCCAGAATGGAAGGCGCTTCCATCGCTGACCATCAATGCCGGTCTGCGCTACGACTTGCAGTTTCTGCCGACCGTGAATACCGATACGAATAATCTTTCCCCTCGCATCGGTTTTGCGTGGTCGCCGTTCGGCGATCATCGTACGGTGGTGCGTGGCAGCTACGGTCTCTTTTATGACCGCATTCCACTGCGCGCGCTGGCGAATGCGCTTCTGTCAGCCAACAATACGCAGGACCCGACACAGGGCCGCCTGCTGCAGTACACCTATGTTCCGGGAGACGTAGGCGCACCATCGTTCCCGAACGTCTCAACCACACCGAATCCTGCGGCGAAGATCAGCTACACGCTGATGCGTCCTGGGATTCAGAATGCCTATGCACAGCAGGTGAGCCTGGGCGTGGAGCAGCAACTGGCTCGCGCAACGACTCTGGGGCTTAGTTATCAGCACACACGCGGCCTGCACCTGCTTTCGTCCATCAACCGCAATATCAGTCTCGACGGAACGCGGCCAGATAACTCGCGCGGCAATGTGCGCTACTACGATTCGTTGTTCGACTCGTACTACGACGGCCTCGCGGTCTCCCTGGTGCAGCGGCCGGTTTCATGGGGTTCAGCGCGGGTCTCGTATACCTGGTCGAAGGCCATCAACAATATCAGCGAATTCTTCTTCTCTTCGCCGATCAATAACTTCGATCTCAATGTCGATCGAGGCCGTTCTGATGACGATCAGCGTCACCGCCTGGTCTTCGACTTCAGTGTTCACTCGCCAACCTCACACACGAGTGCAGTGATGGGACATCTCACACACGGATGGCAGTTCGGCGGAGTGTTGCAGTACTACTCACGACTGCCGTTCAATATCGTGACCGGCGGACAAACGAAGCAGCAGACGACGCAGCGTCCCTGCACCGGCGGCTACTCGCTGTCGACGACGAATCCCTGTACAGAAGGGCTTGCCGGGGCGGTGATTGGCCGTAATACCGGCGTTGGATTCGACTTCTTCGGAGTGAATGCCCGGCTCAGCCGGACCATCGCTTTGACGGATCGAGTCCATCTGGAAGGGATCGCGGAGGCTTTCAACCTGTTGAACCACCGTAACGACATGCTGCCCAACGGAACCTGGGGAACGGGAGCCTATCCCACAACTTCCAGCTCAACTTTTGGTGCAGCCAACGGCGTAGGAGATCCGCGCAACATCCAGCTCGCGGCACGGATTAGCTTCTAACTCGCTCATCAAACCCTGTCGGCCCTGTTATGCTCACTCTCGAAACCCGTGAGCCGAGCATCGCAGGGCCGAATCATTCTTCTTGTCATAGCGCCTCTCCTTCTGGGCACCGTCGCCGTATGGTTCGTCCATGGGCGTCCGCACATCCGTCTGACCCAGGAGCAGCGCAACCTTCCTGCGGACGGCCGCGAGCATCGGGTCGGGCAGCTTGTTCGAAGGGGAAGTGCCGAGCTCCAAATCGGCGGCGTGCCCGCCCGCGTACTGGATGATGGCGCCGTGATGGTGCAGGCGCCGGTGCTGCCAGGGCAGCGCACGCTACAGCTCACTTACGGGCCTCGGCGCGTTGATGTCGGGGTGGACTTCACGTCGGACGCAACCGACCTCTTCGGTGACGGCACCCCGGAGTATCTCCGCCTGCACAGCTCTGTCGACCGCGCGGCCTTCCGGCGCTGGTTCTCATCTCTCGCCGATCTGGCAGCGGCGACGCCGCCGCAGAAGCTCCCGGCCGAGATCAATGACTGCGCCGCGCTGTTGCGTTGGTGCTATCGAGGAGCGTTGCATGCGCACAACGAGGCCTGGCAGGAAACGCTGCCGATCGAGTTTGCCTTACCTTCCGGCTCTGTCAGCCAGTACGTCTATCCACTTACGCCTCTGGGAGCGAATCTCTTCCGTGTGCGCGACGGAGCGTATTCCCCGGTCGACCTGACCAACGGCGGCTTCGCTCAGTTTGCCGATGCAAAGACGCTGTGGCAACGCAACACCTTCTTCGTCTCTCGCGATCTCCGCGCCGCCCGCGAGGGGGACCTGCTCTTTTACCGGCAACTGGAGCAGAACTCTCCTTACCATTCGATGATCGTGACCGGGAGCAAGCGAGACTGGGTGGTATATCACACCGGTCCCATCGGCTCAGGACCAGGCGAGATTCGCCGTGTCGCGCTGGAAGATCTTCTGGAGCATCCCGATCCCCGTTGGAGACCGGTTTCACACAATACCAACTTCCTTGGCGTGTATCGTTGGTCTATCCTCCGAGAGGACCCTCAATGAGACCGCGTGGCCTCGCTCTCTTCGCTCTCCTCGCCGCCCTCGTCCTCACCTCAAACCCATTCGCACGCGCACAAAGTTTCAACCTGAGCACCAGCAAGACCTTCGCTCCGGGTGACAAGCCGACGATCCATCTCTATACCCATGACGTGGACTCGCTGGAGTTCCGCATCTATCGCGTCGATGATCCGGTCAAGTTCGTTGAGAACCTGAAGGAGCTGCACTCCTTCGGCTCTGACTACTCGTATGGGGCCGAACACATCGACGAGCGGACCTGGCTGGAAAAGTTCCATGACTGGAAGGCACAGCTCTGGGCGCGCATCCGCGACTTCTTCCGGTATCAGTTTTCGCGCGAAGCCCGCCACTCCATGCGCGCAAAGCAGACATCGCTCTCTCGCCGCAGCCGCATCATCAACGAGGCAGAATTCGCGCAGATCCCCATCCTCAATCAGCGTCAGCTCGTCGCCCGGTGGCGACAGGTTGTGCCGGCAACTTACGTCTCCGATAACAACGATCTCCCCATCCAGCAGAAGCTGGACGCCGGGCTGTACCTGTTGGAGGCGACGGACGGCCATCTAAAGGCCTACACCCTGGTGATGGTCACTCCCATGGCGCTGGTCACGCGCACCAGCAACGGCACAGTGCTCGCCTATGCCACGGACCGCATCAGCGGCAAGCCGCTCGAAGGCGTGAAGATCGATGCTGGCTTCGGTCAGAAGGCGGCAGCTTCCGCCAGCACTGACGCGAACGGCATCGCGCAGTTGCCGATCCCCGCCGAACGCGCCCGTGAGGATGCTTTCTGGGTAGTGGCATCCAAAGAAAAAGACATCGCCGTCTCCACACCAGGCACCTGGGCGCTGACCTCCAGCGAAGGGAGCAAGTACGCAGGTTATGTCTACACCGAGCGGCCCGTCTATCGGCCGACGCATACAGTGCACTGGAAGGCGATCGTCCGCGAACATGCCAGCAATCTGCTCACCCCGCCGAAGCAGGGAAGCGTGCATGTCACCATCTCAGACTCGACCGACAAGGCCATCTTCGACCGCCAGATGACGTTGTCGCCCGCCGGCACGCTCTCAGGCGAGATCGATCTGCCGCGCGATGCTGCGCTCGGCTACTACACCGTCCGCGTTGGCGACCCGCCTGGCGGGCTTTTCGCCAGCTTTCACGTGGAGGAGTACCGCAAGCCCGAATATCGCGTGACTGTGACCTCAGCCCAGCGCCGCGTTCTTGAAGGTGCAACGATGCCGGTAACCATCGACTCGCGCTACTTCTTCGGCGAGCCCGTTGCCAATGCAAAGGTGAAATACCGCATTTATCACGAGCGGCACTACTGGTGGGGCGGGGAAGAGGAGAGCGACGAATCTTCCAGCGAGTACAGCGGCGAGGATTCCAGCGGCTATGCCGGCGATGAGGAGAGTGAAAAGACAGCCAAGCTCGACGCCAATGGTCTGCTGACCATCCAGGTCCCCACCATCGTCGATGAAAAGAACTTCGGCGACTACGACTACACGGTCGAGGCCGGCGTCACCGACGCAGCCAATCGAGAGATCACCGGGCGCGGTCGTTTCCTGGCCACCTATGGCACCTTCCGCATCAATATCGAGCCCATCAGTTACGCTGTCCACAACGGCGAAGCTGCCCGCTTCCGCGTGACCGCCGTAGACTACGACAATCATCCAGTCGCCGCGAAGGTGCACGTTCAGCTCAAGTATCGGAAGTATGGCCGCGACCCGCAGGTCATCGATGGCCCGGCAGTCGACATCACAACCGATGCCGGTGGTCAGGGTACGGGCCAGGTGACGGTGAACGAACCAAACTTCATGTCGACCCAACTGGTTGCGACCGCAACTCCGGTACAACCCGGCACACGCGCGCCGGTGGATACCACCTCAATCTGGGTGCTCGGCGCGGGACAGGCCGGATGGGGCGAGAACTCCTCGACGACGCAGCTCATCGCCGATAAGAAGAGCTATGCTCCAGGCGATACGGCGCATCTCAGCCTGGTCTCCGACCAGCCCGGCTTCTACGCTCTGGTTCTCGTCGAAGGCGATACGCTGCTGCGCCGCCAGTTGCTGCATGCTGACGGAACGACGCTCTCCTTCGATCTGCCGATCACCGCGGAGTCGCAACCGAATGTGAACGTCAGCGCTCTGTTTATCAAGAACAGTACGCTCTATCAGGCAAGCAAGATGCTGAAGGTTCCTCCGGCGCAGCAGCAGTTGCAGGTGGAAGTCACGCCCTCGAAAGAAGTCTTCCAGCCACAACAGCAGGCGACCTATCAGATCACCACCCGAGACTTCACCGGTAAGCCCGTCAGCGCCGACGTCAGTCTTGGCGTCGTCGACGAGGCAATCTATTCGCTCTATCCCGATAGCAGCGGAGATATGGTGAGGGCTCTCTATCCGCAGCGGTATGCAGAGGCGCAGACCGACTCTTCGCTCGACTTCTACTTCAGCGGCTCCGCCGGCAGCAAGTCACCCATGCTGGCCATGCGGTCGAACCGATACCGTCCGCAACTGGCCCAGGTCAAACCTGGTAACGAGCAGAAGCCCCGCGTCCGCAAGGCATTTCCGGATACCGCCTTCTGGCAGCCCAGTATCCATACCGACGCCGGCGGCCACGCTACGGTGAATCTCACCTTCCCGGACTCGCTGACCACGTGGCGTGCGACCGCGCGAGCCATCACCATGGACTCGAAGGCAGGCTCCACCATCAGCCGCGTCCTGGTACGCAAAAACGTCCTGGTGCGGATGGGCAATCCTCGCTTCCTGCTCAAGGGGGATGAGCTCACCCTGCCGGTCATCGTTCACAACTATCTCGACACAGCAAAGGAAGCGACCATCTCGCTGGCCGTGGATGGCGTCGATACCGTGATCGGCAGCCAGCAGAAGATCACCATCCCCAGTAAGGGTGAAACTACGGCGCTGTGGCGTCTGCGCGCCTCGCATGTGGGAACGGCGAAGCTCACCGCCACGGCCATCACCGATGCTGAGTCGGACGCTCTGGAGATCACCTTCCCGATCGAACCGGCAGGTGTCGCCCGCAGCATCGCTCCGAGCGGCGTTCTGATAGGAGGCACAGCAAATGTGCCCATCAACTTCCCGGCTAATACCGATGCGGCCGCACACTCCATCCGCATCGACGTCAGCCCAACGATCGCCGGCTCGCTCTTCTCGGCGCTCGAATACCTGACCAGCTATCCCTACGGCTGCACCGAACAAACGATGTCCAGCTATCTGCCCAATGTCATCGTGGCCGAGACGCTGGCGAGGCTGAAGGTGCCTTCGGGGATCGATCCCGCCGATCTGCGAGCCAAGATGAACGCGGGCCTGGAACGCCTGCAGGACTACCAGCACGACGATGGCGGCTGGGGCTGGTGGAAGGAAGACGAGAGCCGCGTCCATATGACTGCCTATGTGGTCGCCGGTCTGGGGGCGGGCGCGGAATTTACGCCACTGACGCCGGAGCAGCAGTCGATGATGGAGCGCGGACGGCAGTATCTGAAGCAGCAACTCCAGCAGCATCCGCGGATGCGTCCGGAGCTCCGTGCTGCCGTTGTCTATGCGCTGGCCATGGCCGGCGACAAACAGCTCGGCGAGGCGTTTGACGCGCAGTACAGCCGCCACAAGGACCTCGATGCGGAGCCTCTGGCGATGACCGGCCTGGCGATGTTGCAGGCCGGCGACAAGCGTGCAAGCGAGATCGCGGCACTGCTCAAGTCGAAGGCTCAGCATCAAGGTGAGCTGGTCTTCTGGAAGAGCAGCTATGTCCCCACGCT
>JAEKKE010000626.1 GCA_019510535.1 Acidobacteriota bacterium | reverse complement strand
AGCGGAGTTCCGGCTTCGTCGGCGCCTACATTGCCGGTGTAGAGCTGGGTCCCGATGGACTTGGCGACAACGGCGAGCTGTTCGCGGGCGGCGGGACGATATACGTCAACCGAGACCAGCATGGGCCGGTGGCCGCCCTTCTTCAGCCACTGGGCCAGTTTGCCAGCGGTAGTTGTCTTACCGGAACCCTGCAGGCCGGCCATCAGGATGACCGAAGGCGGCTGCGAGGCGAACTTGAAGCGGGCGGTGTCGCGGCCCAGCAGCTCGACCAGCTCGCCGTGGATGATCTTGATGACCTGCTCGGTCGGCGACAGGGCCGTCGCCACCTGCTGCCCCATCGCCTTCTCGCGGATATGCTCGATCAGGTCTTTGGTGACGTTCAGGTTGACGTCGGACTCGAGCAGGGCAAGGCGGATCTCGCGCAGCGCCTCGGTGATGTTCTCCTCGCTGATGGTCCCCTGACCACGGAGGTTCTTAAACGCGCGCTGCAGTTTTTCCTGGAGATTCTCAAACATAGTCGCTTTTCAGTTTATCGCGGAGCGGGGGATGCCGCTGCCGGCGCCTCCAGTGCGAATTCTGTCATCCAGCGCTGGGTTTTGCCCGGAGCGACGTGGATGGCGATATAGGCCTCCGGACAGGTAGCTCGACTATGTCCCCAGAAATAGAACTTCACGATGGGTGCGTCCGTCTTCTGGCGGATGCGGAGACCGGTTGAGGAGTCGGCGATTTCGGAGGTGTTTGGCGTTTCCGGGCTGTAGCCAGTCAGATAGGAGCCGACCGCCCGTCCGTTCGGTGGGGGGCCAAGAAACCGGATCGTTTTGCCTTCTACCGAAACGGAGTCCGGGAAGGGTGTCTCTACCGTCGGTGCGAAGCCTAGGGTGATGTTGGTCCCGGGGCCAGGACCTTTCCCATCCAGTTGTAAAAAGACGTGGTTGTAGAGCGCGGAGTCGATGGGGCGCTTGCCCAGATTCGTCAGCGTATGGCGCAGGCGGACGACATTGGCCTTTTTGTCGATCTCTACGGTCTTCGTATAGCGGTAGTCGAAGCCGATGGTGGAGTGCACCACTTGGGTCGAAGTGACCGAATTGCGGTTCGAAGTCGTCTTCCAGACGCCGGTATCGACGATGGGATACTTGCCGCCGAAGCTGTAGGGTTTCTCATCGAGCCGGCGCAGGACGCCGACGCCGAGTTTGACGAAGAGACCTCCGGGCGCGGCTTCGTTATAGCCGGGCTCCGCCCCGTCGGGTGAGCGGAACTCTTCCGCCGGTCCAGTAATGGCGTCGTTGCCCAGCGGATCGTAATGTGAGAACCACTGTCCCCAGAAGGTATGGCCGTTTAGCGTGGCGCAGGCGATGCTTCCACTCCAGTCGAAACGGTTTGAGCGGTAGTAGCCGCGCTGCGGATCCGGTAGATGCACCACGGCGGTCAGTTTGCCGTTGGTGATGGTGACGCGCGGAGCATCCGGCGCGGCGTCGGCAGGGCACTGTCCAGAAGCAATGTGCATGGCGAGAAGGG
>JAEKKE010000380.1 GCA_019510535.1 Acidobacteriota bacterium | reverse complement strand
GATGGACGTGCAAGCCTTGGGTGTGCCCGGCCTTGTAGATGACGGCCCAGCCCCACAGGACGAAATCCACTTTTTGCGGCGGGCGGCTCAGTTCCTGGCGGATCAGAAGGTTTGCGTAATCCTGAACCGCGCTGAAAATGTGGGGCTTGAGCGTTGCGATGCCCAGATTATCGCGCTGGAACAGGTCCTCCTTGGTCTGGAAGCCGCCTTCGGTGGTGGTGCCGCTGGTGGAATTGGGTTCGCCGGCAGCGATCTGATTCACCAGCGTTTCCAGCTGGCGGTTGGCCTCCTCCATGCCTTCCAGGCGGCGCTGCAGGATGGTGGTGGGGAAAATCGAAAGAAGCCTGTCCGCCAATGTGTCAGTCCCCGGCCTGCGTCACAGGTGATGATAGAGCCTTTTCAGCGCTGCTTGGGAAGCGCGAAGACATAGACCGCCTGGCCGGTCTGGGACCGGTGCACTTCCTGCAGCATGGTCGAAGGTTTCTGCACGGGGCTGCCGCCTTGCGTGCCGGTCGTCACGGCCACGAACTGTTCGCCGCCCACGCTGTAGGTGATGGGAAAGCCCTGCACGCCCGTGCCCAGCCGCGTGTCCCACAGGGTTTTGCCGGTCTTGACGTCAAAGGCGCGAAAGACGCGGTCGAAATCCCCCACAAAGCCGACGCCACCCGCGGTGGAGATGATGCTGGTGAGGAAAGGCGCGCGCTGCTGGAAGGTCCAGACCGGCTTGAGCGTCCTGGCTTCGTAAGCCGAGATACGGCCCAAATTGCCGTTGGAGCCGGGCATTTCATAGAAGAGCTGACTGCCGGCCCCGAACATGGCGCAGGTTTGACTCAGCGGGACCAGGAACAGATCGTCCGGCTGGTCATAGCTTGTGGCCGGCCAGTCATGGCCGCCTTCCGGACTGGGACAAGAGGCGATCGCCACGCCGGGCTTCTGGTGAATGATATCGTCGCGATAGGTGGGACGCCCCGTCTTTTTGTCGAACTTGACCCAGACATTCTGGAACACGGTCTGGGCGAGATCGAGAAACTTGCCGTTGGTGCGGTCCAGCTTCCACAAGATACCGGTCTTGCCCACTTCCAGAACCGATTTCTGGTTGCCGTGATCCACCAGCACCCGCTCATAGACCTCGTCCAGGTCCAACGTCTCGCCCGGCGCGTTCTGGTAATACCAGGCCAGTTTGCCGGTATCGGGATTGAGCGCCAGGGTGCTGTTGGAGAACAGCGCATCGCCATCAGTACCGCGCTGGTCCTGGCGCGACGGCTTGGCCTGGCCGGTGCCCCAATAGGTAAGATTGAGCTCCGGATCATAGGAGCCGGTGATCCAGGCGTCCGCCCCGGCGCGCTGGTCGTTGGTGAGATTGCCCCAGGTGTCGCCGCCTTGTGTGCCCTTGTCGGCAATGGTCAGCGTCTTCCACAACTGCTTGCCGGTCTGGGTGTCATAGGCGGCGATCCAGCAATGATCCTGCACCGAACGGTCATCGCACCGCGTCAAGCCCACCAGCAGCTTGCCGTGGATCACTGTCATGCCGCCGACCTTGTCATCCTTATAAGTAGAGATGACGGTGTGCCAGACCTCCTTGCCGGTGCGGGCATCCAGCGCATGCACCGTGGCGCTGGTGGCGCCATAAAAAAGAAGATTGCCATACAGCGCCATGGTGCGGGTGGCGTTCTCCAGATTGTCCAGCACGGGGCCGATGCGGTTTTCCCAGATCAGTTCGCCCGTCCTGGCGTCCAGCGCCTGCACCGTGTTGGTGCGATTGTTGGAGACGAACATCACCCCGTCATGCACCAGCGGATTGAATTGCTGACGTCCGCCCTCGTCCATTCCATAGACCCAGCGCAACTGCAGGCTGCCGACATTGGCGGTGTTGATCTGCGCAAGGCGGCTGAAGTCCCAGGCCTGGTAGTTGCCGCGATGCATCAGCCAGTCTTTGTCGGCTGGATGAACAAGCATCTCGTCGGTGACAGGCGTGTAGCTTTTCACCGTGCCGGCAACCACCAGTCCCATCGGCATGACGGGCGCGCGCCGCCGCGCCGGTGCGGCGGTAGCAGGGGCATCCAGAAAGCCGGCAGGGGTCTTGCCGGTGACGAAGCTGGCAATTTTCGCGGTGCTTTCGCCGGTGAAGGCAGCGGCGCCCGGCACGACGCCATTGGCTTGGAACAGGAACGCCACGATCTGCTGATAGGTCTCAGGGGCAAGCGAATTGCCGTTGCCCAGCGGCATCGAAGCCTTGATCACGCCATAGAGCTCGCTTGCGCTGCGCTGACCCCAACTGCTGACGAAAGCGTTTCCCACCAGCGCCGGCGCTTCGCCGCCACCCTGGAGCGTTCTGTTGTGGCAGGTGGCGCAATTTTCCAGATAAGCGGTGTGGCCGGCGGCGGCCTGGGCGGCGGTGAAGGGGCCTGGAGCTTGAGGCACGGCGCCGCCGATGCCCAGTACTGTGATGGCGGCGGCCGTCACGAACCCCAATGTGAGACGATCGATCGGCATCACGTCCTCGCTAACGGCTTGGCGTATCGAGCTGCGGCAGAAACCAGGGGCCCTGTTGCGGCACGCCGGGCGGGGTGTCGTGATGCTGCGGTAACAGCCAGCCCCACAGATTTCCGGTCGGCGCCTTCTGGCTGTCGATTTGGACATAGAGCTTGCCGGTGCGGAAGGCAGCGGCCTGTTTGGCGGTCAAGGCTACCTGACCGGACAGGGTACCGGCGTCGACCTGAGACACAGTGAGATCGAAGCCTTCGCTGCCCGGAACGCCGATGGCGATACCGACAAAGAGATGCGCCTTGGTCGCTTGCGACGGCAGGCCGGCGAAATGGCCGCTGACGGTGAGAGTTTTACCCTCCAGCGTGGCGGACGCCTCGCCGCGCCCCAGCATATTGGCGTTGGTTGCCGCATCCAGCGGCATGGGACCAAGATTGGCCTGATAGGTCTGGCCGGCGGCGCTGCCGCACAACAGGTTTGCGGCCATGACCGGCATGAGGAAGCGGCGAAGCAATGTCAAAGCCCCCTTGGCAGATGACCGTAAGTCTGTCCCAGCTTCCGGCTGCACGCAATTGTGGTAGGCGCGAAAAAGAATGTGGCGGCTGCCTGAGAGACAGCCGCCACGGATTCTCGCGGGCCCGCTTAGCGATTGATGCGGAAGCCGATGTGATAGAAGCGGCCGAGCGTGTCGTAGAGCGCCGGGCTGGTCACGACACCCTGGGTTTCCGGATGATACGAATAGGCGTTCCCCGGATCCTGGTTGGTCAAGTTGTCGATCTTGAAATAGAGCTGGGACGTCTCGCTCAAGTCGTAATGACCGCCGATGTCGAAATAGAGTTCGCCCGGCATGTAGTTGCTGTTGACGGTGGGATGGTTGGCATCCACCGGCGCCGGACAGGCCGAGGCGCAGACAAACCAATTGGTGTTGATCCGACCCTCGCTGAACCAGCGCTCATTGACGAACAGCCCCCAGCTGTCGGCATCATAAGCCTGAGTAAAGAAGACTTTCCAGTGCGGGGTGTCGCCGCCATTCTGCCCCGCCTGTTCCTGCACCACGCCGCCGACAATGCCGGGATCGCGCCGGTATTTCATCACATTGGTGGCCAGCATGCGGATGGTCATGTCGCCGCCCAGGCCCAAGTCGATGGCGTCGTCCACCGCAAACCGGTAGCTCATCTCATAGTCAATGCCATCCGTGATGACAGAGGCGATATTGATCTGAGGCGTGGTCTGCACGTTCGGACTGGTATGAACTAGGCTCTGATTGATCACGCCATTGACCGCCCAAGGTTGGCCGGCAGTCTGAATGAACGAGCACTGGAAGGCGTTGCCATTGAAGCAGAGGTTGATCTGATCGTTCTGGCTGAGCTGGGTAATGATGCCCTTGACTCCGATCCGGTAATAGGTCGCAGAAAGATTTAAGCCCGGAACGTAGGTGGGCGACCAGACAAGGCCCATTTCCGTCGTCTGGCCCTTTTCGGGCTTCAGGAACGGATTGGCGGTGATCGGGTTGGGCAACGGGCTGATAGTGCGGTTGGCGACATCGCCGGGATTGCCTGCGACACCTGAGCAGCAAGTGAAAGGATCGACCGCCTGGCCGTTGTTGACACGGGCGCCGGCGAACAGCTCCGCCAGGTTGGGTGCACGCACGTCACGCGACTGCAGGGCGCGAATGCGCAGTCCGTCCAGCGGCGTGTCCCAGGTACCGCTCACCTTCCAGGTCTCGACATCGCCGGAGGTGGTGTAATGGGTGTAGCGACCGGCCAGGTTGACGTTGATCTTGCCCCATTCATTATTGTCCAGGATCGGGACATTGGTTTCCGCGAACACTTCCCATTCATGGAAAATACCGCGGGCAGGTTGGAAATTGCCGGCATACCAGTTGGGCGCGGCGGGCGGAAACGGCTGGCCGTTGACGACGCCGGCAGGATTGAGCAGCGGATTGCCCGCCGGACCGTAGGAGACGCCGCCAAAGGTTTCATTGGCGCAATTGCCGCGCGAGGCGCAATCGGTGCGGGCGCGGAACGCTTCCTCGCGATATTGAAACCCGCTGGCGATGGAAACCTTGCCGGCCCAGTTCTCAAAAGCGTCGCCGCTGAACACCGCTTCGAACACATCCTGGCGAGAGTTGACGATCTGCCATGGGTCGCGGCCATTGGCGCCGCTGGAGCTGCCATCCTGGTTGAGGCCCTGAACAAAACTGCGGGCCGCGGCGGTGGCGCCGGTGGTGCCAATGATGTTCAGGGGCTGACAGCCAACCGAACGAGCAGCGACAGAACGGCAGATGATGCTGCCGACCGGCACGCCGGGGAAAGCGGACTGGTTGGCATTGGTGACCTGCACCGCGTCGATCGCCGCATTGTAGTAGGGCGTGACCAGGATGTTTTCCAGGGTGTTGTGATAGTCGACTTCGCCGTGCTGGAAGTAGGCTTTGAAATTCCAGTCGATGTCGAACAGGTTGACCACGCCGTCTGTGCCCAGCACATAACGGCGGGTGGTGCGGTTGTTGTAGTTCTCCACGTTCTGCAGGATGGAGTTCAGCGCGCCGTACTGCATCTTGCCAGCGGTATAGCCGTTGGAGAACCCGTTCGAAACGGTGCCACCCGCCGGACCGTTTGCAATATCAGCGGCCGAAGGCGCGTAGGCGCCGGAGCCCACCACGCCGGCGATGCCATTGGCGTTGGCGGAACAAGCCGCAGCAATCGACGAAGGCAAGAACGGGTTATCGCAACCGATTTGTAGATTGTCCGACTTGAAGAAAGACTGGGTCGGCTTGTCCCAGGTCACGACCTCGCTATAGATCGCAGAACCATAGACTTCAATCTCGGGCGTGATGTCATAGGACAGCCGCATAAAGGCGTTGCCGCGCACCAGGCGGGCCACCATGGCGCCATAGCCGGTCTGGTTGCCCGACAGATCGCCGCCAAAGCAATAGCCGCCACCGGAGCATCCATTAATCGCCGCGGTGCCGTTTTGGTTTAGCGCAGCGCCGCCGTTGGGATTCGGGGTGTTCGCTGGGGCTCTGGCCGGCGTGGCGGGAAGACCGTTATAGCCGAAGCCATAGTCGAACTGGGACGGCACGCCATTGGCGCCGAACTGGGTGCCCTGCAGCGGGCCGCGGGTAATCAACCCGCCATAGGCCCACAGCGCATTCTTGCCGTTATTGCCGTTGATCCACATCGGCGAGCCGCCCGGACAGCCATTGGGCTGGCACTGGGTGACGCTGAACATCTGCAACTGTTGCGGATTCTTGTACCATTTGCGGGCGCCGACCGCGCTGTTGACGCCGGCCTCGGATGTGAACTCACCCGAGAATTCGATATGGCCACGGCCGCCCAGGAAGCTGGTGCCGGCCGCGAACTGGATCTGGGCGTGCGGGTCGTCGGCATAGGTGGTGATGCCGCCATTGACGTTCAATTTGAAGCCTTCAAACTTCTTGTCGAAGATGAAGTTGATCACGCCCGACACCGCGTCCGAGCCCCATGACGCGGACGCGCCGCCCGTCACCACATCGACTCGCTGCAAGAGCAGCGAGGGGAACTGGCTGATATCGACCACGCCTTGCGACGAGGTCGGGATCACC
>JAEKKE010000379.1 GCA_019510535.1 Acidobacteriota bacterium | reverse complement strand
GCACCCAACCGAGCCAGAACGCCATCATCGGCCGCTACATCCTGACCCCGCGCATCTTCGAGATGCTGGAGACCATCACTCCCGGCGCGGGCGGCGAGCTGCAGCTCACCGACGGCATCAAGGCCCTGCTGCAGTACGAGAAGGTCTACGGCTTCACCTACGAAGGCAAGCGCCACGATGCCGGCGATAAGCTCGGTTTCCTGAAGGCCACCGTAGAGTTCGCCCTCAAGCACGACGACCTCGGACCAAAGTTCCGCGAGTGGCTGAAGACGTTCCCCATCTAGTTGCTGGTTCCTGGTTGCTAGTTGCTGGTTTAAACCAAGAAGGGCGCGGCCTATGCCGCGCCCTTCTTCCTTTTTGTCATTTCGTAGCGGAGCGGAGAAATCTGCTTCTCTGCCAGAGAATTCAGGGAGTAGAAAACTAGCAACTAGGAACCAGCAACTAGCAACTGCTTCTCAAATTCCTTCTCTTTCCCATCCACATACGCCTTATACCCCGCAGGGTCGACCCACGCATTCACACCTTCCGTCTTCGAACGCGGATACTTTTCTTTCAACCCGTAGTACACGCCATGGGCTCCGAGAAAGATGTCGCAGGGAAGCGAATGCAACACGGCATAACTCTTGCGCAGATCGCTCACGATCTGCGGATACGCCTTGTTGCCAACCAGCTCATACCCGGCATCGCCGAAGTTGGCGCCGCCCGCGCCCACGATTACGACGTTGTAGCTCTTGCCGCCCTCGCTCACCTGCATCGTGAAGGTCGTGCAGCCCCGCGTATGTCCCGGAGTCTTGTGGGCCACCAGCTTCACTCCGCCCAACTGCACCACCTCACCGTCAAGCAGCACCTTATCCACATGTGCCGGCGGAAACTGGTACTTCGGCGCTGAATAGGCAAAGTCCTTCTTACCGCCGGACTCAGCAAGATCCACATCACCATCCATAACCAGAAACTTCGCACCTGTCTCCTTCACCACCTGCGCCGCTGCTCCAACATGATCACCGTGCGCCTGGCTTGAAAGCAGCAGCTTCGTGTCCGTCCACTTGAAGCCCAGGGCAGCGATGTTCTCCTTCACCAACTTGATCTCGTCTTGGTCGCCTACATTCAACAGTATGTTGCCCTGCGGCGTCACGATCAGAAACGCCGCCTCAAAACTGTCGCCAACGTAGTAGAGATTCCCCGCAATCTTGTGCGGAGGAAAGTTCGGATACACCGCGGCGTGCGCGCACAACGAGCACACAAACAGGGCTGCAAAAAGGACGAGGCGACGGATCATGCGCCTAGCGTACGCCCGGCTCAAGCAAAGGTTGTATTAACCCGGCAGATGCTCCGGTGGATAACATCTGTGGATTTAAAGCATTTCCCTGTATGCGGGGTATCCCGAAAGGGGCGTACAGCGGCGTTTTCATTACGGAAAACGCCCATAGATGCGGAAACCCTACGCTACGTCCACAGGGAATGCATTAGCGGAAAAAATGTGGAACGAAGCGGCTGAAATTCCCCGTAACCGGCTCGGAAGACTCGCGAATCCCCATACCGCCGCACTCCTGATCAATCATCCACAGCCCCAGCACCGGATACTGCCCATCGAAGACCGCCGGAGGCGCCAGCGCCTGATCCACACACAGCCGGTCGGTATAGTCGCCCTCAGTGGCATAGACCGTTCCATCCGCACGCACCAGCGTGATATTCGCTCCCTCGCGGGAGTGCATCGGCTTACGCACCGTTCCGGGCGCCGGAGGTACGCTCAGATCCGCGAAGTATGCTGGCAACAGATTGGGATGATCCGGATACAGCTCCCACAAGATCGGCAGGATGCCTTTGTTCGAGAGCAGCATCTTCCAGATGGGCTCGATCCACTTCATCTCCTGGTAGGCCTCCAGCGCGGAAACACCGAACTCCTCCTCCACCATCGTCTCCCACGGATAGAGCTTGAAGATGGAGTCGATGCGACGGTTCTCCAGATCGACAAAGACGCGCCGTCCGCTGTCCCATCCGATCTCTTCCATCAGCAACTGCCCCGTGGGAATACCTGCCTGCTCCGCCGTATCCCGCAGATACGTCGCCGTTAGCAGGTCCTCCGGAGCGTTGACACTCGCGAAGTGCACCGGCTTCGACAGATACGGAGCAACATCCTTCCACTTGGCAATCAGCCGATCGTGAATTGAGTTGAACTGATCCGTCCCAGGACGAACCTGCTCCATCCATGTCCACTGGATGACCGCTGCCTCCAGCAATGCCGTGGGCGTGTCAGCGTTGTACTCCAGCAGCTTAGGCGGCGTCACGCCGTCATAGCTGAAATCGAAACGGCCATACAGCGCAGGCGGTTCCTGCTCCCACGCCCACTCGATCATGGACACGGCCGCAGGAGCAATTTCCAGCTCGTCATACCGCTCGTTGTCGATGACATGCTGCGCAGCGGCGAGACACATCTGCTGCATCTCATTGGCCGCGGCCTCCAGCATGTCCACCTCGGCAGACGAGAACTCGTAGCAGGCCGACTCGTCCCAGTAGGGAGAGCCATCTTCGAGCGTGTGAAAGGTGAGGCCCTGCTCTTCAACGATCCGCTGCCAGTCGCTGCGCGGAGAGATGCTGGAACGCTTCATTCGCCACCTCCGTGGCCAAAGGAGCTGCCGAAACCGCCGCGGCTGACGGTGCCATAGCTATGGCCCACAAGAGGAACATAGCTGCCGCCGCCGACGCGCGTGCCGAGATCGTAGTTGCCCCAGCCGCCGTAGTAATAGCGATAGATGTGAGGGATATATCCGGACTGATTGGAGACCGGCTGCTGCGGCAGACCGCAGAGGCTGTTGTCCACAACCACGCCGTTTTCATCGACGCAGCGCTGCATCTCTTTCTGTTTGCAGGCAGTGAGCAGAGCAAGCGCGGTAGCAGCGAGAAGTGGTGCAGTAACGTGCGCGGAGCGTTTCATGGGTTTGCGCGGAGTGTTTCAGTGCTTATGGAAGAGTACAGCTTCCGCCGTGAGACATACCCACGGCGGAAGCTTTTGATAGAGAGTTACTTCACACGCTCGGCAAAGACCTTTTGCGCAGCAATGAGTCCCTTACCGAACTCAAGCCCCGGCACCGGTAGCTTGGCCGCAACGGCAACCTGCTCCAAAGCGCCGATGATGGCGATGGTATCCAGGTAGTCGAAGAAACCGATGTGCGCAATGCGGAAGAGCGAACCCTTCATCTCGCCCTGACCGTCGGTGACAATAGCCGCGAACTTCGACTTCAGCCCCTTCACGATCACTCCCGAATCAACACCCTCGGGAGGCAGAATCGCCGTGGCGGCAGCAGCCTCGTAACCCTTCGGAGCGAAGAGCTTCAGCCCCAGAGCCTCGGCTGCGGCACGCGTCATCGCGGCGCAGGTCTCGGCGTTGTCCACCAGTTTGGTGCGGCCGGCCTTCAGATCACCATCAGCCTGACCCGCGATGTAGTCCAGCGAAGCACCCAGAGCAGCAATCAGCGATACCGGCGGCGTGTAGGCAGACTCGCCCTTGGCCGCGTTCTTACGCTCCTTGCGCAGGTCGAAGTAGTAACGCGGATTCTTGGATGTCTCCATCCGGTCCCACGCACGCTGGCTCACGGCCAGGTAGCTCAGACCCGGAGGCATCATCACGGCCTTCTGCGAGCCGCCGATCAGAACATCCAGACCCCATGCATCCATATCGAGATGCGTGGTGCCAAGACCGGTGATCGCATCGACGATCAGCACAGCCTCAGACTTCTCTGCCTTCAGCAGCTCGGCAATTCCCTTCACATCGTGGCGCACGCCCGTGGAGCTCTCGGTCGCCTGCACAAATACTGCGGTGGTATCCGGCTTCAGCGCAGCCTTCACCGCATCCAGCGAGACGGTCTGGCCGTAGGGGGCGCTGACAACATCCGCATGACATCCGAAGGCCTTGGCCAGTCCCACCCAGCGCTCGCCAAATTTACCGGCGGTTACCACCAGCACCCGGTCGCCGGGCGAGGTCAGATTGGAGACAGCAGCCTCCATGGCGCCCGAACCGGACGAAGAGAGCAGAATCACGTCGTTGGAGGTACCAACGAAATCCTTCAACTGCGAGAGCACCTTGGTGAACAGAGCGCGGAACTCGGGGGTGCGATGGTGAATGTCCGCCGCTGCCATGGCGAACTGTGCTGCCGGGAGCAGGGGTGTCGGACCGGGCGTAAAAAGGCGTGTTTTACGGATCATGATGCCTTGATTGTAGTCTCCGTGTCGATTAGCGAACAGGTTGACCGCGTCTTACAATCAGTATCGATAGGAACCGGAAGGACAGGCATATGGCCATCACAGAACAGATCGGCAAAGACATCATCACCGCGATGAAGGCCAAAGAGGAGCTGCGGCTCACCACGTTGCGCATGGCAAAAGCCGCGCTTAAAAACAAGGAGATCGACAAACGCGAGCCGCTCACCGACGCCGAAGAGCAGCAGATTCTGACGACTCTGATCAAGCAGCGCAAAGACGCCGCCGAGCAGTTCGCCAAGGGCGGCCGCCCGGAGCTCGCCGAAAAGGAACAGGCCGAGATCGTCATCATCGAGGCCTACCTGCCGAAGCAGTCGAGCGACGAAGAAGTTCTGGCCATCGTGCAGGGCGCCATCGCCACACTCGCGGAGTCCGGCAACAAGCCCGGACCGAAGGACATGGGCGCGGCCATGAAGGTCATTCAGCAGCGTATCGCTGCCAGCGGCCTGCATGCGGACAACAAGCGTGTCTCCGAGATGCTGAAGGCGGAACTGGCGAAATAGATGCGCGAGACACAGGGTTTATTTACAGAAGAAGCCACGAAGGACGCAGGCTGGGTCTCAGCCTTCTGCGACGGCGGAGCACGCGGTAACCCCGGCCCCGCCGGCTTCGGAGCAGTGCTCTACGCTCCCGACGGCACCGTCCTCGCGGAGCTGAGTGAGTTCCTCGGCTTCCGCACCAACAACTACGCAGAGTACTCCGGCCTTTTGGCCGTGCTCGATTACGCCATCGAACACAAGATCCCGCGCCTCAAGGTCACATCGGACTCCGAGCTGATGGTCAAGCAGATCCAGGGCAAGTACAAGGTCAGCTCGCCCGACCTGAAGCCCATGTGGGAAGAGGCCAAACGCCGCATCCGCCAGCTCGACGGCTTCGAGATCGGACACGCCCTCCGCAACAAGAACAAGGTCGCGGACCGCCTGGCAAACGAGGCCATGGACCGCGGCATGAAACGCGAGAACAAGCCGGGCGGTCCAGCACCAGCTCCACTGAAGGCCACGCCCTATCCCACCAAATCCACGGCTCCGCCAAACCCCAACGGCAACCCCATGCTCCGCGGCTTTGTCCGCGACGGCGTGGTCCACCTTCTCGGCGGCGCAACCCTCCCCGAAGGCGCCTTCGTAAAAGTGATCAAAGAGTGAGCTGGGAAGATGAGCTCCGGCAGAAGAGTGATCTGCTCCGCATTGCACATGAGGCGGTGCATCTCGCTTTTTGCTCGCCGGGACGAGAGTGCAGCAGCGCGAGAAGCCTGGATCATGGCTGCAAAAGCACACCGGGATCTCTATCTTCGCGAGGTCTGGCCAAATGGTTTACAGGAGAAGATCGTCGGCCTCAAAGAGCGAGACCTGGATGCGATCGAGTTTGCGGTCCGGTTTCTCGAAGAAGATCCTTGGTTTTTCCGGTCTGGTTACCTCAAAGAAGAGATCGTCCAACGCCTTGGCCAATGCCCACGCTCATCATTGCAGGACGAACGTCTACGCACGGTCGTCCTGCAACGCTGCGAAGGCCCCACACGTAGAGAGTTCCGGCGCTACTGCAGACTCGCAAGGCGGCTGAAAGCACCGCATTTCGAAGAAGCTCTCAACAAGCTGACACAAGCATCCTCTCCCCGTACTGTCCGCCATGCCAGTTGGGTTCTGGAAGCGATCCCAAAGTAGGGGCGAGAATAACGCGATGACGTACGATAAGACCGCGAAGTCAGAGCAATTGTTCTGTTGAAATTTTAGAGACCGGATGTATCATTCCTCGCACGCTCCACCGCGCCGTGAACACGGCTTTCCATCCGCCTACACCCACGGCGGGGCCGATTCAGGAGGCGATTATG
>JAEKKE010000622.1 GCA_019510535.1 Acidobacteriota bacterium | reverse complement strand
TGCGGCGGTACGGGCAGAGAATGTGCACGAAGCCGGTGAGGAGGGCATGTCCTTCACGGTAGCCGCCGGAGGAGAACGTGCCGAAGCAAAGCTGGCGCTTTTGGGACGCCACAATGTCTACAACGCACTTGCCGGCATCACCGCCGGACTGCAGTGCGGCATGACTCTGGCGGAATGCGTGGACGGGTTGCGAGAGTTACAACCATCAGACAAGCGCGGCGAAGTTTTGCACTGGCGTGGAGCGACGCTGATCAACGATTGCTACAACTCCAACCCGCGGGCTTTGGACGCGATGGTCGAAGCATTGTTGGCGGTATAGGCGGGGCGGCATATCGTGATCGCCGGCGAGATGCTGGAGTTGGGCCCGGAAGGGCCAGCTCTGCATGAGGCAAGTGGACGGACGATGGCACAGCTCGGTATTCGGCATGTGATTGGAGTGCGTGGTCTGGCAGAGCACCTGGTTGCAGGGGCCAAGGCGGAGGGCGCCGAGGGGATCTTTGTGGCTACGCCGGAGGAGGCAGGCCAGTGGCTGCAGGCTAATCTGCGGGCCGGGGACGCTGTGCTGTTGAAGGCATCACGTGGGGTACGTCTGGAACGTGCATTGGCGGAGATACACTAGAGCAATTCTCCTAATACTGTGTTGTTGTGGTGTTGGAGAAATCTGCGCAAACTGCAAACGCTTCGCTCTACACCTTTAGGAGAACTGCTCTAGGCGCACATGCTTTACTGGCTGCTCTATCAGAAGTTATTCCCGTATTTCCGGCTGTTCCGGATCTTCCGTTACCTTACGTTCCGGACCGTCTTTTCCTCCCTGACCGCTCTATTGATCGGGCTGATTATCGGCCCCTATGTGATCGAGCGGCTGCGCGAGTTCCAGATCGGCCAGTACATCCGCGAAGAGGGGCCGCAGAGCCACCAGAAGAAGAAGGGCACCCCGACGATGGGAGGCGTGCTGATCTGCATCTCGATCCTGGTGCCGACACTGCTGTGGAGCGATCTATCGAATCCGCTGGTGTGGATCACCATTCTTTCGACGTTTTTCTTTGCGGCGATCGGGTTTGCGGACGACTACATCAAGGTGGTCCATAAGCGGAACCTAGGCCTGACCTCGAAGCAGAAGTTTGCGCTGCAGTTGCTGGTCAGCCTGGGAGTCGCGCTGGCGCTGTGCGTGCTGCAGCATAAGGGTTTTTACTCTACCCGGCTGGTAGTGCCGTTCATCAAGCGCTGGAGGCCCGACCTGATCATCGGAGCCTTGATGCACAACCATTCGCTGTGGTGGCTGGGGTTTGCTCCCTTCGTGATCTTTGTCATGCTGGTGCTTACCTTCAGCTCCAACGCGGTAAACCTGACGGACGGCCTGGACGGTCTGGCGATCGGGTGCACGATTATTGCCGCCGGAGCGTTGACGGTGCTGACGTATGTCAGCGGTCATGCGGTGTTTTCGGACTACCTGGAGCTCTCGCGTATGCCGCTGGCCGGAGAGCTGAGTATCTTCTGCGGCTCGATGGCGGGCGCGTCCATTGGATTTCTTTGGTACAACGCGCACCCGGCTGAGGTCTTTATGGGGGATGTGGGTTCCTTGGCGTTGGGCGGGGCTATCGGGACGGTCGCAGTGCTTATCAAGCAGGAGTTGCTGCTGCCCTTTATCGGCGGTGTCTTCATTCTGGAGGCTCTGAGTGTGATGCTGCAGGTGGGCAGTTATAAACTGCGTAATGGAAAACGTATCTTCAAAATGGCTCCACTGCACCACCACTTCGAGCTGCTGGGGTGGAGCGAGAGCAAGGTGATTGTCCGGTTCTGGATTGCAGCCCTGGTCTTTGCTCTGTTCGCTCTTACGACCCTGAAATTGCGATAGAGCATTTTTTCTGTGGGTGCGAGGTAGGGTTTCCGCATTTATGGGCGCGTGTTTCGCAACGAAAACGCCGCTGCACGCCCCCCCTTCCGGGATACCCAGCAACAGGGAAAATGCTCCAGTGTGCTCTCCGGGACGGTAGTTCATCGTCCATTCTTTTGGCAGCCGGCAAATGAGAGGCCGGATGTCCCTTTCGTCTTGATGCCCAGGGCTAGGTGAGGTGGTAGCCTTGATTGCAATCTCCTGACAGACCGCATCAAGAGCGTATGTTTGCTCCTTGCGGGATGACAAACAAGAAGAGCGAATTTACGTAGAAACAATGATCGAGCTGAAG
>JAEKKE010000621.1 GCA_019510535.1 Acidobacteriota bacterium | reverse complement strand
TATGCGGGCCAAGACAATCTGATGCTGGTGGCGGTTGATCTGAGCGCGCTAGGCGCTGCGCTGAAGTGGGAATATTCCGCTTCGCGCGACGAGGATTTCCCGCACCTCTATGCAGCGCTGTCGTGCGATGCGATGAAATGGGCGCGGCCGATCACGAAAGATGCGGACGGAGAGTTCGTGCTGCCGGACGATTTATAAACCCACCCTCCCCTTGAGGGAGGGTCGAAAAATCCGTCAGGATTTTTCGGGGAGGGGTCATGGACCGCTACCGGACCCCTCCCCGAAATTTGCTCGCTGTGCTCCCAAATTTCGACCTTCCCTCAAGGGGAGGGTGAAAATCACTTCACCGTATACGTCTTGCTGTACCCATTCCGGTCGTTGGTCATGGTGATCTTGCCGTCCTTGGTGATCTCGGCATGAATGGCGTGACCCTGGTCCGGGGGCACGGTGAACATTTGCTTGGCGTGTTCCGCCACGGCGCCGGCCGGCGGATTGAGATTGGCGATTGCGTTCTTGTCGCCGTCCCATTCCGGATGGGCGAAGCTTTCATGGGTCTGCCAGAAGCCCATCAGCCCCGGCGAGGCCTTGATCAGCTTGATCGGATCTTCGTCGCCGCCCTTCTTGCCGCTCGAGCCCATCAGCGCGACATCGGGATGCATGTCGGCGATCGAAGCCGGGTTGCTGGAAATATTAGAGCCATGCTGGGTGACGATCAAAAGATTGACATGCCCCAGCTTGCCGACCGGGCATGACAGCTCGCGCTCCTTTTTCCAGCTCAGGTCACCGAACATGGCGATCTTCACTTTGCCGAAGCTCAGCAGCGACGCCACCGAGCGGGTATTCTCCTCGCCGCCATCCGCTTTGGTGCTTTTGCTTTCGGCCGTGTCGCAGGCGGCAATCGGCTGGCCTGCGCCCGCCAGAGGCTTGGACATCACCACGCCGTCGCTGGAGACGATAGTGTCGGTCATGGAGCCGATCTGGATCACCTGCCCCGGCTTGGCGACGATATGCTTGTGGCCTTTGATGGTCTCAAGATATTTGGGATAAAGCTGGTCGGGCATTCCCCCGGCAAGATCTGGCGGTATCACCTCGCCCGGCTTGAGATGCTCGGCATTGGGGCCGTGATCGATGAAGGTATCCACCGGGATGCGCTTGGCCAAGTCCATCACGCCGCCCACATGATCCATGTGATAGTGGGTGATGATCACATAATCGAGCTTGGACACGCCCAGCTTCTTGGCCGCCGCCACGATACGGTCCGCGCTGTTCTTGGCGCCGTCGGGCGATGGCAGAAGTCCGGCGCCACTGGGCCAGCCGGTGTCGATCAACAGCGATTTGCCTTCCGGCGTCACAAATAGAGTGCCGCCGCCGCCTTCAACGTCAATGGAAACCACCTTGAGCGTGTCTTCCGCGGCGATTGCGGGAACGGTCAGCGCCGACGTCAGCAGAACGGCGGCAAGGAATTTACGCATCAGTTCGCTCCATACGTCTTGTTGAACCCATTACGCTCGTTGATCACCGTT
>JAEKKE010000378.1 GCA_019510535.1 Acidobacteriota bacterium | reverse complement strand
ACCGGGCTTGCCCTTTTCTTTACAATCGATGATGTATGTCCATGGAAGAAAAGCAGCAGCGTTATAACCCCGCTGAGATTGAACCACGCTGGCAGCAGCGCTGGGATGCGGATCCCAACCTTTACGCCGCCGAGCCCGCAGGCAGCGGCAAGCCCAAGTATTACGTGCTGGAGATGCTGCCGTACCCCAGCGGCAAACTGCACATGGGCCACGTCCGCAACTACTCCATCGGCGACGCCCTGGCGCGCTTCATGTGGATGCGGGGATACAACGTGCTGCACCCCATGGGCTGGGATTCCTTCGGTCTGCCCGCCGAAAACGCCGCTCTGAAGAACAACACACCGCCGCGCGAGTGGACGCTTTCGAATATCGCTGAGATGCGCAAGCAGATGAAGCGCATGGGGCTCAGCTACGACTGGGAGCGCGAGGTCACCACCTGCCTGCCCGACTACTACAAGTGGAACCAGTGGTTCTTCCTCCGCATGTTCGAGAAGGACCTCGCCTACAAGAAGAGCAGCAAGCTCAACTGGTGTCCGCAGTGTGCGACAGTGCTGGCCAACGAGCAGGTCATCGATGGCCGCTGCTGGCGGCACGAAGACCAGATCGTCGAACTGCGCGAGATGGACCAGTGGTTCTTCCGCATCACCCGCTATGCCGACCAATTGCTCGAAGGTCTGGACAGCATGCCTGGCTGGCCCGAGAAGGTGCGCACCATGCAGCGCAACTGGATCGGCCGCAGCGACGGCACGCTCGTCGACTTTGCTGTGGAAGGTCATGACTGCCCAATCACCGTCTTCACCACGCGTGTGGACACTATCTTTGGCGCGACGAGCGTGCAGGTCGCACCGGAACACGCCGCTGCCAAGGCCTTTGCCGCTGAAGACGCGGAGCTGGCGAAGAAGATCGAGGAGCTGCTTGCCCAGCAGCAGGCTGCGCACGAGACCGGCGACATCGGCAATATCGAGAAACACGGTTATCCCACCGGACGCTTCGCCGTAAACCCATATAACGGCGAGCGCGTACCGATCTGGATTGCGAACTACATTCTGGCCGACTACGGCACCGGCGCCATCATGAGCGTCCCGGCGCACGATGAGCGCGACTTCGAGTTCGCGACGAAGTACGACCTGCCGATCCGAAGAGTGCTCGCTCCCAACGTTGATATGGCCGAGCAGCCAGAGCTTCCGTACACTGCGGAAGATGATGCTGTGCTCATCGACTCAGGTGAGTTCACCGGCGAAGCCGCGCTCGAAGCGCAGCAGAAGATGGCAAAGCACGCCGAGACTCACGGCTTCGGCAAGGCCACGGTCACCTGGCGATTGAAGGATTGGGGCGTGAGCCGTCAGCGGTACTGGGGCACACCGATTCCGGTTGTCTACTGCGACAAAGACGGTATCGTTGCTGTACCCGACGATCAGCTCCCGGTCCTGCTTCCGGACAACATCGAGATTACGCAGCAGGGTGGTTCACCGCTCGGTAAGGTCGCTGAGTTCGTCCACACTACCTGTCCGAAGTGCGGCGGCCCGGCACGGCGCGAGACCGACACGATGGACACCTTTGTTGACTCGTCCTGGTACTTCTATCGCTATACCGACGCGAAGAACGACGGGGCGCCATTTGACTCTGCCACCACGAACTACTGGTTTCCGATCGACCAGTACATCGGCGGCGTGGAGCACGCCATCCTGCACCTGATCTACTCGCGCTTCTGGACCAAGGTGATGCGCGATCTTGGCCTCATCGACAACGATGAGCCGGCGACCCGCCTCTTTACCCAGGGCATGGTCATCAAAAACGGCGCGAAGATGTCCAAGTCGAAGGGCAATGTCGTTTCGCCCGATGACATGATTGCGCAGTACGGCGCCGATGCTACGCGTATGTATGCTCTCTTCGCTGCGCCTCCGGATCGTGACCTGGAGTGGCAGGAAGAAGGCGTCGCCGGCATCAGCCGCTTCCTCTCGCGCGTCTATCGGCTCACGACCAAGTACGCTCCGGGAATTGCGGCGATCGAAGACACGGCAGGGAACCAGGCCCTCACACCGGCAGGCCTGAAACTGTTGCGCAAGCTGCACCAGACCATTGCCAAGATCTCGCAGAACTTCTCCGGCCGTTGGACCTTCAACACCTGCATCGCCGCCGTCATGGAGCTGGTAAACGCGATCGTCGATGCAGAGCCCGCGATGGACTCCGGCGAGGTTTCGACCGCTACGCAGAAAGAGGTCTTTACCGCCCTCGTGCTTCTGCTTGCTCCCTTTGCCCCGTTCCTGTCGGCGGAGCTGTGGGAGGTGTTAGGGCACTCCGGAGTTGTCTTCCGCCATGCGTGGCCCGAAGCTGACGAAGAACTCGCCAAGGAAGACGAGCTGGAGATCCCCGTACAGATCAACGGCAAGCTCGCAAATGTCGTCAAGGTGCCTGCCGGTTCTGGCGAAGATGTCATCAAGGAAACGGCGCTTGCCGATGAAAAGGTGGCAGCACGTATCGCCGGTAAGACCGTCGTGAAGATCATCTACGTACCTAACAAGCTGCTGAACATCGTTGTGAAGTAGTTGGGTGGGAGCCGCGGGCTTCAGCCCGCGGTTATCGGCCAGAAAGAATTTGGGCTTTAGCCCTGGGCTTTTCTACTGGGATAAGTGAAAGGCCCAAGGCTAAAGCCTTAGTTATTTTGATCTGCCATTCAGCGGGCTGAAGCCCGCTGCTCCACCCAGCCCTTAAACTGGAACCAAGGAAGGCGAACCACACCCTTGTCCACCTACCAGAGCCAGTCCAGTAAGACCATTCGCGGTACCCAGAGCTTTGTCGGCACGATGTCCTGGGTATGGAAACATCCTCTCCTGGTAGGTCTGGAGATCCTGTGGCGCTGGCTTTGGGGTATTCCCGCGTTATGGCTCACGGTGCGCACCACAAAACGAATCCTCGATCAGCACCCTGTCGACTGGGCCGCACTGCAACATGCTTCGTTGCTCGATCCCATGCATGCGGCTGAGGTCGCCGGGGCAATCATCGCCGTACTTGCAGCACCAGTCACGGAAGCGCTCACCTGGCTGCTTCCTCTATTGATGCTCACCTGGGTGGCGGCGCATACCATCGGCCGCACCATTGTGCTGCATCGTATCGATGCGGAGCTGATACCTCGTCCGGCTACCTTCCTGCTGCTTACACTGCTGCGTCTCGTCGCACTGGCCCTCGCGTTCGCTGTATGGTGGCGTTCCCTGCTCTGGTCGTCCACCATTACGATCGCCAATCCGATCGCGCAAGGCAGGGAACCGAACCTCGTCGGTTACTGCGCACTGCTCATCGTCTTTTCCATGGGTGTCTTCGTCCTGTGGGGTGTGTTCAGCTGGGTCTTCTCCATTGCTCCATTGCTCGCGGTGGTGCGCCAACTGACGGCGTTGCAGGCCATCCGTGAGTCCTTCCGGCTGGGCGCACTGCGGCAGAAGCTGGTCGAGATCAACCTGGTCATGGGCATCGTCAAAATCGCGCTGATCGTGCTCGCGATGGTCTTCTCCGCGACGCCGTTACCCTTCCAGGGGGTAACGACAGAGAGCTTTCTGCACTCGTGGTGGGCCGGCGTCACTGTCGCTTACCTGATCGCATCGGATTTCTTCCACGTTGCGCGTGCAGTAGCGTACCTCCAGCTCTATCGCCGCGCTACCGGATGATGTAGGAGGCACAACGCGGCTCTTTGCTGCTGCATCTTATTTGCCGCAGCAAGGAGGGACGGCATGTCCTTTGCCCTGTATTTGATTGGCTATATTCTCTTCATTGCCGGTGTCGCCTATGCGGCCCATCTGGCGCATGTTCCGCAGCATTGGATCTTTGCGCTGATTCTGGTTTTGGCCGGCGCCGGCGTGCTGACGGGCGTCAAGAATACGCGGCACAAAGACCCGGCCTAGACCGAGCGTCCTCGGGCGGCGATGGCGCACATCGTAAAATAGGTTCGTGGACTCCCAAATCGCCGCTGACGCCGCATCGACTTCCACCATCGTCATTCTCGACTTCGGATCGCAGTACACCCAGCTCATTGCTCGCCGCATCCGCGAGTTCAATGTCTTTTCCGTGGTGCTGCCCTGCACCGCTCCGCTGAGCGACGTGCTTGCCCTGAATCCGAAGGGCATCATCCTTTCGGGCGGCCCCAGTTCGGTCTACGACGCTGACGCGCCTGCCGCCGATCCGAAGGTGCTGACCACCGGCATGCCGATTCTCGGCATCTGCTACGGCCTACAGTTCATCACGCATCATCTCGGCGGCAAGGTTCATCCCGCGGACAAGCGCGAGTACGGCCATGCGCGCGTACAGATCGCCAACCACAACCGGCTCTTCGCCGGCCTACCGCAGGAAATCGCCGTGTGGATGTCACACGGCGACTCCGCTGTGAAGCTCCCCGAAGGCTTTACCCAGACCGCGCAGACCTCCAGCGCGCTGGCCAGCATTGCCAACGAAGAGAAGCGCATCTGGGCCGTGCAGTTCCACCCCGAGGTGAATCACTCGGAAAAGGGAAGCGAGCTGCTACGCAACTTTGTCATCGAGATCTGCGGCGCCAAGCCCGACTGGACTCCGGAACACTTTATCCAGTCCACCGTCGAGCGTGTACGCGCACAGGTTGGTCCCAAAGGACACGCCATCTGCGGTCTCTCCGGTGGCGTGGACTCATCGGTCGCGGCCGTTCTAGTCCACAAGGCTATCGGCGATCGCCTCACCTGTATCTTCGTGAACAACGGGGTCTTGCGTAAGGATGAGTTCGCCAAGGTGCAGGCCACGATGCGCGAGAAGCTCGGCTTGAAGGTCATCGCGGTCGATGCGGGCGAACGCTTCCTCTCGCGTCTCTCAGGCATTACCGATCCCGAAGCCAAGCGCAAGATCATCGGCAACGAGTTCATCGCGGTCTTCGACGACGAGGCAGAAAAGATTCTGAAGGACCTCGAAACCAAAGGCGTCGCCGAACATGACGCCGAGGGCAACGAGGTCGCCTGGCTGGTGCAGGGAACGCTGTATCCCGATGTCATCGAGTCATCGTCAGTAAAAGGCCCATCGCAGACCATCAAAAGCCATCACAACGTCGGCGGCCTGCCGGAGAACATGAAGCTCAAGCTGATTGAGCCGCTGCGCGATCTCTTCAAAGACGAAGTCCGCCGCATCGGCCGCGACCTCGGCATGCCGGAAGAGATTCTGGAGCGTCAGCCCTTCCCGGGCCCTGGCCTCGCGGTCCGCATCCTGGGTGAAATCACACCGGACCGCGTCGCCATCCTGCAGGAGGCAGACGCTGTTGTGGTCGAAGAGATCAAGGCCGCAGGGCTCTATCGCCAACTATGGCAGAGCTTCGCCGTGCTGCTCCCGGTAAAGACGGTCGGCGTGATGGGCGACCAGCGCACCTACGCCTACACCTGCGCCATCCGCGCAGTGACCAGCGAAGACGGCATGACCGCCGACTGGGCTCCGCTGCCATACGAAGTACTGAAGACTATCTCCAGCCGTATCGTGAACGAAGTACGCGGGATCAACCGCGTCGTCTACGACATCACCTCGAAGCCACCTGGCACAATCGAGTGGGAGTAGCAGCAAACTAGGGGGCCATGATGTGGGTGCCCCACATACGCGAAGCTTATGTGGGAGCATCGAGCGGAGCTCGATCCGTTTTGTTTGTCATTTCGCACCGAAGGGAAGAAATCTGCTTCTCCGCGTGACTTGGCCCAGAGCTGTTTGGAGGGAACTAAGCTCCCATCTTTTTGAAATTCACCTCAAGAACAACGGTCTTCGACGTTGGATCGACCATCTGCTTGAATGCACTGCTCGATCCTTGAAACGGCCCGTTGGCGATATGCCATTTCAGAAACTCACCAAGAGCTTCGGCATCATAGACATCGCCTGATTTCAGCTTCCAATCCTGATCCCACACATTTCGCTGAGCAGGCGTGAGCCCAGTAACACGGACCTCCTGCAGGTGATAGATCTCACCCGGTGTCACCTGCACCGTGAAGTTCGCTGTGTGGGTTGCATCGTCCAATGCCGGAGGAGCATCGACGGTGACGTCGAGATAGCCGTGCTGGCGATAGCTGTTCTGAATCATTGCCAGTGCGCTCTGCAGCACACGTTGCG
>JAEKKE010000620.1 GCA_019510535.1 Acidobacteriota bacterium | reverse complement strand
GGTGGAAATGGCTCTGCTGGAGCGTGCACTCGAAGGCGAGCACGTCGAGGTGCTGTTGGGCGATGCCGAGCCGCCAAGCAATGTCAGTGCCGCGGGACGGAAAGAGATCCTGGTGCGTCTGCCCGAAGATTCCGGTGGGCCAGTCTCGCGGGTCTGGTTATGGCTGGCTGCGGACAACCTGAAGCTGGCCGCACAGAACGCCATTGCCTGTGCCGTGGAGCTGGAAAAGCTGCGTCCGCAAGGGAAGGTGCAGTAGCCGATGCTGCGGTCGTTTCATGTGGAGGGCGGCAAGCTGCATATAGACGAGGGCGATTCGCTCTCCCTGCTGCAGCAGGCCGCGTGGATCGACCTGCTGGCCCCCACTCCGGAAGAAGACCACGCCGTGGAACGTGCGATGGAGCTCTCTGTCCCCACCAGGGAAGAGATGTCCGAGGTGGAGAGCAGCAGCAACCTCTACCGCGAGAGCGGCGCCTCGTACATCACGGTCCGGCTGGTAAGCCGTCCGCGCGATCAACAGCCCAAGCTGGCGGCCGTGACCATGATCGTGACGGCCAAACAGTTTGTTACGCTGCGCTATGCCGATCCCACACCGTTCAAGCTCTTTTGCGCGCGTGTGGACAAGACACCGAAGGTCATCGAGCATCCGCACGATGCCGTGCTGACCTTTCTGGAGACGGTCGTCGATCGCGTGGCCGATATTCTGGAGGAGATCGGCAACGGTCTGGATGTACTGGCCGGCGAGATCTTCGCGCAGGACGCCACCTCGACCAAGAAGGCGGTGGAGAAAGACCTGGCCGACATGCTACGGCAGATCGGCCGCAGCGGCGACCTGGCGGGCCGAGCCCGGGAGAGCCTGCTGAGCCTGACGCGTGCGGCCGGCTTCCTCTCCGGCGAAGAGAACGGCGAGACGCCGCATCAGGACCGCAACGAAGCCATGCACCGTAACGAATCCCTGCGGCTGAAGACGCTGCAGCGGGATATCAAGTCTCTGCTGGAGCATGATGCGTATCTGCTATCGCAGATCCAGTTCCTGCTGGACTCAAACCTGGGTATGATCAGCATTCAGCAGAATGCGATTATCAAGATCCTGTCAGTAGCGGCCGTCATCTTCCTGCCTCCTACGCTGGTGGGCTCGCTGTATGGGATGAACTTCGAGCACATGCCAGAGCTGAAGTGGCACCTGGGCTATCCGATGGCGATCGTGATGATGGTTTTATCGGCGGTGTTGCCGTACTGGTACTTCCGGCGGCGTGGCTGGCTGTAGGCTAGAATAGAAATCGAGCCGGGATGGCGGAACTGGCAGACGCAGCGGACTCAAAATGCAATAGAGCGTTTTTTTATCCCATCAAATCAACAGGATAAGACTTCATCCGCTCTTGCACATGTGTTACACAATTACACACATGCCCCGCTCTGAGGCACAAAGGGGAGCCACCAATGTCCGAATCCTCAGCAAGCCCTAAAGCCGAGACCCACAAAATCATGGGCGGCAAGGTCAACATCTATCGCCGTGAGAACAGCGAC
>JAEKKE010000377.1 GCA_019510535.1 Acidobacteriota bacterium | reverse complement strand
GGAGCCCAGAGATGAAATTGAACGCCGGTAGGACTAACTGTTGCTCCCAGAAGAGGCTTCATAGATCGACCGATTGAATCGTTCATTGCTCTACTTGCGATGCAGCCAATCGAGAAAATGCTGCCCACAAGTCGCTTTGGTACATGCATGCAAGCAGCAGGCGGCGGTCCGGCCAGATAACGTCGAGCCGTACAACGTGGGAGCACAATCCTGAACTATATCTCCGCAATCACCATGTGGCACAGATGGTCAGCATTGAACGCTTCCGCCAGGATGAGGCAAATCTCTGCGAGTTCCTCTGCCAGCATCAATCGACTTGTGTCTGCGGAATGATTCGGAGCCATCTGTGCTGAGAAGCCTGCACTTTCCGTAGAGAAGCTTCTGACAAAGAAGCACGCAGGCATCATAGATTTCCGCGCAAGCATCATAGCTCGCATAGGGCAGGAACCCTTCCGATTCATGTTCGCCATGGGCTGGAATAGGAAGGACGACCATCTGAAGGAGATTTCGTTTGGGCGGCAACTCTCGCGCAAGCATGGTTGCTTGTCTTCCGAGACTTTATGCAGCCCGAACCTGATTGCGCTGCGAAGATAGCACCCTGCAACTTTGATCAACAAGAGAATCGGGGGCGCAGGACGCGCCCCGATCTCTAGACGATGTCTTTGGCAGAGGAGAGTGCGCTGTAGCTATCGATCTGGCTCAGGGTGAAGGCATGCATGTCCGCCTTCGAGTCCCAGCTTCTGTACCAGCGCACCAGGTACTCCAGTGCGGCATCGAGCCGTAGCGAAGGAGCCCAGTCAAGATCGGCGCGGGCGCGGCTCGCATCCAGCTTCAGGTAGTGGGCCTCGTGCGGCGAGGGCGCGTCGTCAACAACCCATGAGGCGCCGTCTCCCCAGAACGCAGCCATATGCTCCGCAATCCATGCCACGGGACGCGCATCATCTTCGATGGGACCGAAGTTGTAGGCGGTGGCGTATCTGGGATCATGAGTGAGCAGCCGTTCAGCAAGCTGAATATATCCGCGAAGCGGTTCGAGCACATGCTGCCAGGGACGGATGGCATGCGGCCGCCTGATCAGTACCGGCTTTCGCGACAGAAAGCCGCGGACAAGGTCGGGGAGAAGGCGGTCGTTTGACCAGTCGCCACCGCCAATCACATTTCCGGCTCGCCCCGTTGCAACTGCCACCTGATGAGTTTTGCCAAGCTGGGCAACAGGGAAGTACGACTGCCGGTATGCCGCGCTTACGATCTCGGCACAAGCCTTGCTGCTGGAATAGGGGTCGTACCCTCCCAGCGGATCGGTCTCCCGATAGGGCCAGATCCACTCTTTGTTTTCATAGCACTTGTCTGTGGTGACGGAGACGACAGCACGGACGCTCGGAGTCCGCCGAATGCTGTCAAGAACCTTCGCCGTGCCGATGACGTTAGTTTCATAGGTGCCGATCGGGTCTTCATACGAATGAAGAACCAAAGGTTGTGCCGCAAGATGAAAGACGACCTCCGGAGCGAACTCCCGCATGGCGGCTTCCAGCTTGGCCGCGTCGCGAATATCCCCGCGAATGTCTTCGATCACCGAGCCAACCCGAGCAGCGGTGAAGAGATTCGGCTCGGTGCTGGGATCGAGTGCATAGCCGCGCACCGTGGCGCCAAGCTTAGCAAGCCACAGCGCCAGCCATCCGCCTTTGAAGCCCGTGTGCCCTGTGAGAAAGACCTTGCGACCTTGCCAGGAGAATGTCTGTGTCACCAGACCCTCCATGGGGCATTGCCTGCGTTCCAGAGCTCTTCCAGGTACTGCTTGTCGCGGAGCGTGTCCATGGGCTGCCAGAAGCCGTGGTGAGCGAAGGCATGGACCTCGCCGCGTGCGACCAATGCCTCAATCGGCTCACGCTCGAACATCTGCCGTTCATCGGTGATAGCGTCGAGTACCTTTGGGGAAAGGACGAAGAACCCACCGTTCACCCAGCCGCCCTCTTCAGGTGGTTTTTCGTGAAACGAGTGAATCTGGGTTCCAGTAAGTCCCAGGCCTCCGAATCGAGCAATGGGCTGCACGCTGGTCAGCGTTGCACTCTTTCCGTGTGAGCGATGAAATTTAATAAGCTCTGTGATGTCCACATCGGCAACGCCATCGCCATACGTCATGCAGAAGGTTTCTTCGTCTTTGATGTACGGGGCAACCCGCTTCAGCCGTCCGGCTGTTCCGGTCGAGTCTCCAGTATCGACAAGCGTTACACGCCATGGTTCGGCTACCGAGTCATGCACCGTCATTTTGTTTTCCTTCATATCGAAGGTGACGTCGGAGGTGTGCAGGAAGTAGTTGGCAAAATACTCCTTGATCACGTAGCCCTTGTAACCGCAGCAGATGATGAAATCTTTAATGCCATGCGCCGAGTAGATTTTCAGGATGTGCCAGAGAATGGGGAGGCCGCCAATTTCGACCATCGGTTTAGGGCGGACGGAAGTTTCTTCGCTGATACGGGTGCCAAGACCACCGGCAAGAATGACAGCTTTCATTTCAATCCTTTAGAAACCAAAATGTAACCAATGATACGGGTGGGTTGTCGTAATCAGGATGCGATGAAAGTGTTCATCGCCATCTTGGAGATCGAATCGTCTTTCGACTCACAAAATTGCTGTGTATTCTAATTTTACAGATGACTGACAAAGCCGCAGCGATCCGCCAGCAAATCCTCGAGTTGACTGCACAGTTTCACGCAGAGGCTTTTCCTGCCAAAAATTTTACGCCAGGCACATCGGCCGTCCCCGTCTCCGGCAAGGTGATCGGACCGGAGGATATCTGCTCCGTCGTCGACTCCGCGTTGGACGGATGGTTTACGACAGGGCGCTTTGCGAAGGACTTCGAGCGCAAGCTCGCGCGCTTTGTCGGGGTCCGCTCTGCCTCGCTGGTTAACTCAGGGTCGTCCGCTAATCTTGTTGCGCTCAGCGCGCTGACATCGCCCAAGCTGGGGGATCGTCAGTTGAAGCCCGGCGATGAAGTGATCACCGTGGCCGCGGGATTTCCCACGACCGTGAACCCGATCCTGCAGAACCGGCTCGTCCCGGTCTTCCTTGATGTCACTCTGCCTACCTATGAGATCGACGTCACGCGACTGGAAGAGGCGTACAGCCCGAAGACCAAGGCCGTCATGATCGCGCACACACTGGGCAACGTCTTCAACCTCGATGCGGTCACGGCGTTCTGCAAAAAGTACAACCTCTGGCTTGTCGAGGACTGCTGCGACGCGCTTGGCTCGACATACAAGGGCCGGAAGGTAGGCACCTTTGGAGATATCTCCACCGTCAGCTTTTATCCTGCTCACCACATCACCATGGGAGAGGGCGGAGCCGTGATGACGGACAAGCCCGCGCTGCAGGTCCTGATTGATTCATTCCGCGACTGGGGCCGCGACTGCTGGTGCGAGCCGGGCGTCGACAACACCTGCGGGAAGCGGTTTGATTGGCAATTAGGCACACTGCCCTGCGGATACGATCACAAGTACACCTACTCGCACGTGGGCTACAACCTGAAGGCCACCGACATGCAGGCTGCCCTCGGCGTCTCGCAGATCGAAAAGCTGCCTCAGTTCATCGAAAAGCGGAAAGAGAACTTCGCTTATTTGAAGAACGCATTAAAGCCGCTCGAAGAGTTCCTGCTGCTCCCGGTGGCGACCGAGAACTCGGATCCCAGCTGGTTCGGCTTCCCCATCGGCGTCAAGACCAGTGCGCCATTTACGCGCGACCAACTGACCCGCGCACTTGAAGCACAGAAGATCGGCACGCGCCTTCTGTTCGCTGGAAACCTGCTCCGCCAGCCCGCTTATGAAGGTTACGAGTATCGCGTGATTGGCGACCTCGCCAATACCGACTTCGTGATGAACCAGGTCTTCTGGATCGGTGTCTATCCAGGGCTGACCACCGAGATGCTGGACTTCATCGCCAAGACAATGACTGAGTTTACCGTCTCGGTTGATGAAGGGCTCAAGGTCCTCTAGGGTCCCGAGTCAGGAAACGGCCGGGCGCTTAAGAATCGGCGCCGCCTTATCGAGTGAGCTGTTGTCGATGAAGATGTGCTCGTAGCGATAGCGCCCAATTCCAGCCATCACGTTGCGAACCTGCCGATAGAGTTCCTCGACGTTTTCCTGTTCGTTTGTAGCAAGGCGTTACGATGCTGATCGTCTTCAATGGCACCTCGATAAGAATGCAGCTTCTAAGCAGTGTGGCTTTCTGTAGCTACCGCGGAATTCGATTGGGTTGGAAGGCCGGATTTATCAGTATTGGCTGAGCGGGTTGCCTGGTGGTGGTGAAGGTGTGAGGAGTTATCTCCGTTTGTAGACCTCGTAGACGCCCACTTGGCCGTAAGCCTGCCAGTTGGTCTTCAGGTTTTCGTCGAAGATTCTGCCTACGACGTATGGAGGGCGCTTCTCGGGATAGGGGATATTGAGGCCAAGGGCGGAGGCGCTCTCGGAAGGAGTCACCGTCATAGTCATTTCACTGCCCTTGGGAACAAGAAGCCACCGCGATGCGTTGAGTTCCTGGACCTGCCGGAGCTCGGCGGAGCGGTCGAGAACGGCAACTTGGAAGCAGTAGAAGGCGGGAACATATTGGCCAGCCTTGCGGAGGGCGTCCTCGGCGGGGAGTGGGATCTCGGTAGGCGTAGCGACGGGATCGTTTCCAACGAGCTTGCGAAGGGCATCCATGTCGAGCGGAGGGTTGAACTCGCGCTCGGAGCGCAGCTGACGCTCGAGCGCGGAGGGAGAGAGCTTGCGCAGGACCGCCTTCGCAGCTTCGCCGGGAAGGCCCGCACTAGGCTGGAAGAGCCAATGCCGGATGACGGTCTGGAACTCGCCACGGAAGTTTCGGACGTTGATGAATGCCGACCAGAGGAGGACCAGCGTAAGGCAGACGGCCCAGACGGTCTGGCGCCCCGGGGTGTGCCAGCAGATCGCGACCAGCGAGAGCATGAAGAGGGGAATCTCGTTAAGAAAGACGTGGCCAGGGTCAGCGCGCCCGAAGGCAACGGGCAACAGCGCCAAACAGAGGATATAGAGCGCCCCCATTAGCGGAGCTTCTTTCCGCCGACGTTGGAAGTACATGGCAAGGATGGGGGGAATTAGCCAGATGAGGGCGTAGAGAAAGAGCAGGATGTGCGGCAGGGGTTCGACGACGAAGTTGAAGACGCCCTTGGCGAAGAGGCCGAGCATGCGGATGTAGCCTCCACCGGCGTAGAGGAGAAAGACGGGGGTAGCCACGAGTGGTGCGGCGGCAGCGAAGAGCCGCGAAGAGCCCTCAGTGTAGACGTACCATGCGGCGTAGGCGGTTCCGGAGACGAGGAAGCCGAATCCCATCTCCGGCGAGATGCCGAGACAAATGATCTGGCCGATGAATAGGGTTGCCGCCAGAGCCCACTGACGCTGCTGCCTGGAAGCCAACAGAAGAAACGCCGCTGGGGTGATGAAGCGGAAATACGTGTAGTTGAGGCCGAAGCAGGGCTGCACCGTATGGACCGCACAGAGGAGATAGAACAGCTTTCTCCAGCGGTAAAGCATGGGCAGGCCGTTGAGGAGCCAACCGACCGTCAGCATGCCGGTGAGGTGCACAAGGATCAACGTGGTGAAATACGCGCCGGCGGTCGAGACGTGGAACGGAGAAAGCATCCCGCGGAGGAGGATGGGGCTGTAGAAGAGCAGAGGACCGTACGGGAACTCGATCTGGTCGTAAAGCACGCGGCCATAGTCGGCGTGCATGCTGATCTGGTTGATGAAGTAATACGCGTCGTTGGTGTAGCGGAATTGGGAGTATGCGATGAGTGCGGAGAAGCAGGCGACGAAGCCGACGGCGACGAGCGTGGTGAGAAGAATGAATCGGCTGGAGAGAGGCCTGTAGTCACCGGCAGATGGCTCTGCAGCGAAGGAGTCCGAACGGAGCGAGAGCACTAAGACGAGAACGCTGAGAGCCGCGGTGACCACCGAGGCAACCTTGTTATTAAAGCCAGCGACGTTCGACGCAGAGAGGCCCTCCAAAATCGGTGGAGGAAAGAAGAACGGGAGAATAAAAACCCCGAAGCAGGTCGCGAGGAAGATGCCGACCGGGAGATACCGACTCTGCGTTGCACTCATAGT
>JAEKKE010000376.1 GCA_019510535.1 Acidobacteriota bacterium | reverse complement strand
C
The DNA here is from genome assembly GCA_019510535.1 of Acidobacteriota bacterium. Classification (GTDB taxonomy): domain Bacteria; phylum Acidobacteriota; class Terriglobia; order Terriglobales; family Acidobacteriaceae; genus Terriglobus. The sequence continues at coordinate 6,889 of JAEKKE010000376.1, read as the reverse complement.
GTGCGTTGAGATTCATGGCCAGGCCCTCATCATGGTCTGGCCGGACGACGTTGCTGTATGGCGCACTGAAGCTAACGCCTCCCAACTGGGGACCAAAGAGGCGGGAGCGAGTGTGGCTTACGGTGACGAAACCGGCCAATCCGCGATAGGGACGAAGGGTTACCCGCACCAGGCCGCCGTCGATCTTGGACTTCGCAAACTGTGTGGGGAAGGTCAGCGGGCTGTTAAGGAGCACATCGAAGTCGTAGGCTCCGTAAGTAAATTTCCAAAGGTACTCTCCGCTGAAGGAGATGCGTTTCAGGTCCGTCGTGAAGCCTATATTGAATTGGTTTCTGGTTGCCGTGCTGAGAACGTGCGAACCCGAGGCTCCAAGCGACGCCGAAGGCGACCCTGGACCATCCGAACTCGCGACGATGAGGTTCTCGTTGTAGGGCGTCAGGAAGACACGGGAGTAGTCCCCACGGAAGGTGGTGCGGATACGTTGGACTCCGTAGGTCATGCCCAGGCGAGGTTGCACACCGTTCGTGCTCACCATGCCGTTGTACTTGTCGTAGCGCAGACCAAGCTTGAGCTGAAGCTGTCCCATCCGGATGAAGTCCTGTCCGAAGAGGGCGAGCTGCTTGATGTTGGTTCTGCCACGGAACGAGTAGATACCGCCTCCGCGGGTGAGATCCAACGAGAGCAGGCTCGGAAGGTAGTCGGCGTTGGAGGTTAATCCGGCGGCGGGGCATTGAGAGGGATCGCGCACGGTAGTGTCAGAGGACGGCGTCCCATCCGGTCCCAGGCATGGACTGTTATAGGTCGCGTCGGTCAGCCCTGTCGCGAACTGCTCGGTCAGAAACGTGTGTTTATATTCGCCCCCCACCACCAGGTTGTGCCGCCCGTGGGTATAGGTAAACTCCGTGCGTGTCCCCGCATTGGTCAGGCGGCGGGCTTGGGCCAGGTAGGCCGGGGAGTCAGAGAAGATATCCCCGGATGGACGATAGCGAACCTTATCCTGCCGCACCCAGAAGTTGATGCGGTGGAAGGCGTGATCGTTGAATGTGTGGACCAGTTGTGGCGCGACATTGAAGCTCACAATGGTCTGCCGCTGGTTCTGTCCGAGCGTCTGCTGGTCAAAGGTGTTCGGTGTCTGAAACCACGAGTGGCTCAGGCTTGCACTGAGCTGGAGGACCGTCTTATCGGTAAACCGGTAGTCAAACCTCTGGAAGGCGTTCTCGGCATTGCCATTCGCGTGCAGGTTTACGGCTTCCGGAGTATCGAGAAAGCGCGCGCTGTTCACTGCATCCGCCGCGGTGAAGAAACCAAAGCGTTCTGTTCCGAATCCGAGGCTGGCGCCCGCATTGGTGGTATAGAAAGATCCGCGACTGAACTGAAGTGTTCCCGAAGGCCTGCGCTGATCCAGTCCTGACCGCGTCTGCGCCGCGATGATCATGCTGGTCTTATCGCCCACATCCGCCCCCGGAGCGCCCTCGCGTACGTCTACCGATTGCAATGTGTTGAGCGACACCTGTGTCGAGAAGGTGCGGCTTTGCTGATCGGTGATCGGCTGGCCATCGACGAAGAAGGATGCTTCCGCATGATCGCCAAGTGGATGGAAGGATCCGTTGGAGTCAGCCGAGACGCCGGGGGCCGTCATGGTGATCAGGGAACTGAACGGAGCACTCACACTCTGTGAGGGCATGCGATCGATCTCCTCCGGCGTGATGAGCACATGCGCCGGCGCCGTTTGTTCCTCGACAATATCCGTAGCTGAAACGGTGACCTCGGTGCTGGCGGCGGCTCCCAGCGGAATGGTTAGGTGAATCGGGGCGCCCTGATACGAAACTGCCTGCTGCGAGGAACCAAACCCTGTGACCTCAACTCCCAGGCGGTAGTCGCCTGTGGTGAGTTGAATAAAAGCAAACCCACCGTCCGGGCCGGCAACCTGCTTTCTGTCCGCGCCGCTTCTCACAAAGGTGAGAGTCAGCTTCGCCCCCGGAAGCGCAGCTCCGGTGGCATCCGTCACCACTCCCGAGAGAGCTGCGGAGATGCCGCTCTGTGCAGAGAGAGAGGCATCGAGCAGGAGCAGAAGGGCGAGCGCCAGGACGGAAGTGAGTCTATGCTGAGTCATTTAGGTTTGCCTAATTCAATATTTAGGCTAGCCTAAATATTGCAGAAAGGGAATACCCGGAATGAAAAATCACTATCCGTTCACCCGGGCAGAGAATACTCGATGTCCGGCGGCCCGCAGATCTTGTGATGGGCGACAGCTTAGGCGATGGAGGTAACGGAGGGCCGGTAGTATGTGGGGAGCAGCGTCGTTTGTAGAAGATACGCTCTGGTGACGTCGAATGACCTTCTTTGAAAGTCTGCTTCTGCTGATGTTTGCCGCCATTGTGCTGTTGCAATTGGCACGGCGGCTCTCACTTCCTTATCCCGCCTTGCTGGCGGCGGCGGGAGTGCTGATCGCTCTTCTTCCCGGCTCGCCAAAGATCGAGATTGAGCCTGAAACTTATCTCGCTCTGCTCATTGCGCCTGTTCTAGTGGATGCTGCCTTTGATTTTCCTCTGGGTGCGGCACGTCGCCTCTTTCTGCCACTCTTTTTCTATGCAGTGGTTGCCGTTGTGATCACAGCCTTCGTCGTCGCGTGGATCGGGAAACTGTATCTTGGCTTACCGTTCTCCGCGGCCCTCGTCATGGGAGCCATTGTCGCTCCACCTGACGCGGCCGCAGCCACAGCTGTCCTGCGACGCTTTTCGATTCCTCGTGAGGTCGATAGCATCCTGCAGGGTGAGAGCCTCTTCAATGATGCGACGGCGTTGCTGCTCTTCAGTGCCGGGCTTGCCTTCGTGAACCATCACATGGATGCCGGCAGCGTGACCCGCCTCGTATTCGCTGCTCCCGGAGGGATTCTGTTCGGCGTTGCGAGTGCCTATCTCATCGTGCGCGTAAATCCGCTGGTGCGAGGCACGCTGGGAGGAAACCTGCTCCAGTTTGTCTTCTCGTATGCCATCTGGATCATTGCCTCGCATCTCGGACTTTCCGCCGTTCTCGCCACCGTCGCCTTTGCTATGACTGCAGCGCATCGAACAGCACCCGCGGAAGGCGCCCTCGATGCCCGCATGCGCATTCAGTCCTATGCCGTCTGGAGTGCGGTCGTCTTTACTCTGAATGTCTTTGCATTCCTCTTGATGGGCATGCAGGCACGCGTCATCCTTGGGCGAATGGAGCGGTCACAGCTTCATAACGCTCTCGTCTTCGCGGCCATTGTTGTCGCTGTTGTGATTGCTGTTCGCCCTTGTATCGTTCTCGCATTCCGTGGCGTCCGCTGCCTGTTGGCGCGAATGGGGCAGAGATGCCAGCCGGCACCTTTGGGCGAAAGCCTCTTCATCGGCTGGTGCGGCATGAGAGGATTCGTCACCATGGCGACAGCCCTCGCGCTGCCGCAGGGATTCCCCCATCGCGACACTCTGGTACTCGCTGCATTTGCGGTTGTGCTGACAACGCTGGTGGTGCAGGGGGTGACACTCGCTCCGATGATCCAGGTTCTGTGTCTCAGTTCGAAAGAGGCCAAGGAGGCGGAGGCCTTAGCGATCAGAGTGAAGCTCGCGGACGCGGCTCTCAACGCTCTTGCCGACAAATCCGGCAGCGAGGCCGACAATCTCCGGTTCCGCCTTCGGTTGATACGAGACACCTGTATGCAACGGCAGGACTCCATTGGGCTACAGCGCCTGCGCCAGCTTGGACTGGAGTCGGTGCTTTCGCAACGTCAGGAGCTGGAACGTCTGCGGGACGAGGATGCGATCAGCACGGAGGCCTACCTCGAATCGCAGGAGCAGATCGATTGGCTGGAACTTACCTTCCTACGAGGGGAAGAGCGCCGTATCGAAGAGATTTGAAGCCGTTTAGAGCGTTTTCCCCGTTGCTGGGCATCCCGGAAGAGCGCACAACGGCGTTTTCATCGCGGAAAACGCCCAGAGGATGCGGAAGCCCTACATTACACGTACGGGGAGAATGCTCTGTCGCGCAATCTGCCGTTTTGCCTGGCCTTTTTGCCCGCAGCTGACGCTCCTGCGATGATTCAGGACTGTTTATGTCGTATATTGGTATTGATATTGGACTGTTTTGATCCTCGATTGATCGGCACAGCTCCTTTCATTCCAAAAAGCCAGGGCAGATCGACATCGCATGAACCTTCGACGGCTACTTTTTTGGTTTCACCTTGTCATCGGCCTGGTCGTTGGGCTGACGATCTGTTTCTTTGCCTCTACTGGCAGCCTAATGGCATTCCAGCCGCAGATCATTGCGCGTGCTGAGCGGAAGATTTCCGTCCCGGAACATCGCCAGGATGCGTGCCTCGCTCCGAGCGAATCCATCAAGAAGCTGCAGACTCAGATCGGCGCTCCTCCAACCTCGTTCGAGGTATTTGCGAATCCTCGGACGCCGGCCCAGGTGATGACCGCTCCGGACCGGATCTTTTTGGCGGATGCCTGCACAGGCGAGCTGCTTGGGAACGGGCCGAGCCGGGTGCGCGCATTCTTTGCGCATGTGAGAGACCTGCATCGCTATGCTGCGTATGGCGGAACCCGCTATGAGGCGATCCACGCCATTACGATCGCCGGCAATCTCGGATTTCCCATCCTGATACTCAGCGGATTGATCCTCTGGATCCCGCGTCAGTGGAAGAAAGTTCATCTGCGGAACGCGCTCGTCATCCGGGGCGATCTGAAGGCTCGTGCACGCGATTGGAATCTGCACACGGTTGGTGGTTTCTGGTTAGCTCTTCCTCTGTTGGTGATATCGCTCTCGGGATCGGTGATGGCCTACGACTGGGTTAATGCGCTGCTCTACCGAATGGCGGGGACACCGTCGCCACAGGGCAAGGAAGAGAGGCCGAAGACTGTGAGCCTCGGGAACATCGAGCTGCTGGATAAGCTTCTTCCTCTTGCAAAAGAGACCGATCTGCGATGGAACAGCCTGACGGTGCGTTTTCCCATTGCTGCCAACAGTATTCCATTCGCGCTCGATGAAGGATCAGGCTCGCGGCCGCAGGAGAAGACACAGCTTGTACTTTCCAAAAATGGCAAGCTGACGAAATTCGATACCTTCGACAAGCTTCCGCGCGGCAGACAGTGGAGGCTCTACGGCCGCTTTCTCCACACAGGCGAGATCTTCGGAGGGGTAGGGCAGAGTATTGCCTTTCTCGCAGCGCTTACCGCGGTCTTGCTTGTCTGGACAGGATTCGCGCTCAGTCTTCGCCGGTATGTGGCGTGGAGAACGCGCAAGGCTCGCGCGCGAGAACGGGCTCCAGTTCTAGAGGCAGCCTAAGAATCTCTCCGACTTAAACAGCAGCAACGTTTCAACTGAAAGGATCTCCCGTGCCTAAATACTTTGGGCTTACCCTCGCCTTGTCTTTTTTCATCTCTTCGGGCACATCGCCGGTCGTTGCGGCGGTGGACGCGCAGGCTCAAGCAGAGGGACGGTATTCAGTGCACGGCAAGCTCAAAGCTCAGGATGGAGCGGCAGTATCCGGCGCCCTGGTGAAGGTCACGGACAATAACGGCCGAAGCTTCACCGTATCGTCGTCGGCGGATGGAAGTTTTGCCATCTCCGGATTGCCGGTGGATGCTCCCTATATGTTGGTCGTGGAAGCGCTCGGCTTTGAGACGATGCGCCGTACTGATGTACTGCCGGCGGAGACCGACTTGGATCTGACCCTCAATGTCGATCCGCTGCAACAGGAGATTACGGTCTTTGCCCAGGAAGAGCTGCTGAAGACAACCCCGGAGATCTCGTCGACGCTGTCGTCACAGGAAGTGACGCAACTTCCATCCGTAAGCCGTAGCCTTGCGCAGTTCGCGCTTCCTCCAATGGCCTGCAACAGAATGTATCGCTCTCGTCGGTGGGTGAGTTCACGGTCCAGACCAATACCTTTCCCGCCCAGTACGGCCGCGCCAGCGGTGGTGTCGTCCTGGTTGCGACTAAGTCGGGAACAGATCAGCTTCATGGAGAGGCCTTCGCGTTTGTGCGGCCTTCGGGAATTCAAGCGGCTCCACCTGTCTCCACGTTTCATGTTCCGAATCAGAAGCTTCAGTGGGGCTCAACCATCGGTGTACCGATACGCCGCGGGAGAACCAACTTCCTAACGTCGTATGAACAGCTTCATCAGGAGCGCGGCGCTTTTATTCAGTCTCCGACGACTGGCTTCTTCACGGGAAAGCTGGACTCCTACATTGGATTGGCGCGCATCGATCACAAGTGGAGCGAACACCAGTTCACCACCTTGCGGTTCAACGGCGACTATCTCACGACGAATAATCTAAACGACACTGTCGGTGGATTCGTTCAATCGAGCGCTGCTCGCACCGATGTGCAGCAGAGTGTTGCAGGACAGCTTACTCAGCGCAGCTTATTTGCTACATGGCTGAACGATTTCAGAATCTCTTATGCCAGCGCGCTTCCGCTATGGTATTCGCCGATCACTCCAAGCATCTCGATTGTCCGGCCAAGCTACGCGACCACCGGCGGATCATCGTTGGAGCACTTGCGCACGGGAGCGTTCCAGGTAATGGATACGATGAGCAAGACCTGGAAGCAACATCAGTTCACGTTTGGTGGCGACTACCTCCACGAAAAAGCCGGGTACAACTTTATCTCGACTCCACTGGGAACCTACACCTTTGCGGCGGGTGCTCCCACGTCGGGACAGATGCCATTGCGTTACAACGTCACGATCGGAAACTCGAATCTGAGCTACGGACAGGAGTTGATGTCGGCTCACTTTCAGGATGATTGGAAGCTGACGCCACGTTTCACCGCGAATCTCGGCCTCAGGTACGACTATCAATCGAACGCCTCCGGCAGGACAAACCTCCAGCCGCGTCTCGGTCTGGCATGGAATCCATTT
>JAEKKE010000625.1 GCA_019510535.1 Acidobacteriota bacterium | reverse complement strand
CACCACGTCTGTGGCCTGACTTCCGCGGAGTGCATCTGTTGGAAGCCATCGCCGCCTACCAGGGACGCGAGCGTCGCTATGGCGGTCTGGGCGACTCCACAACCGATGAAGAAGCGCTTCAGGGAACGGCAGCTGAAGCAGAAGCTTTAGTGAAATAAGAAGTAATTGAATGATTGAATGATTGAGAACAGACCTTCTTCAATCATTCGATTTGAGCCGCCCAACGCTGTGATGCAAGGCGGCTTTTGCCATTCAATCATTCAATGATTCCGTTATTCAATTTCCTGCTTCCCTTGCTCCCTACGCCCCGCACCTAGTACCTTCCCTTTAGCACTCATGCAACGGATTCTTACCGCCACAGTTTTAATTCTCGCCGTCGCGGCTTTGCTGTGGTTCGGCAATCACTATCCATGGCTTCTGCTGTTGGCTGGCTTCCTGGTCGCACTGCTTGCGGGGTTTGAGTACACCAGCCTGGTCAATCTCTCCGGAGCGAAGATCCCCTACTGGTGGACCGGCATCGCCATCCTCACCTTCTTCGCGGCGACGTTCTTCACGCCTAACCTGCAGTTGCCGGTGCTGACGCTGCTAGCGTTTTCGCTCTTCGTGATCTCGCTGTTTGCTGAGCCTACAGCGCGTGTCTTGAAAGACGCTGCTGCCGGAGCGTTTGGCCTGCTGTACATTGCCTGGCCGCTCTCGCTGTTATATCTGCTGGCCGCGCAGTCGACCGGATTGCTGATCTTCCTCTTCGTCTGTGTGTGGTCGGGAGATATCGCTGCTCTGTATATCGGCCGCGCGATCGGTGGAAAGAAACTGGCGCCGTCGATCTCACCAGGAAAGACATGGTCGGGATCGATCGCTTCGGTAGTGGCGTCCGTTCTGCTGGGGCTGTTGCTTACGTGGTTCGGACAGTGGCTTGCGGCTCGTGGACAGTCGATTCTGGATGTGGGGCTGAGCCTGCTGCAGGTACCCCTCTTCGCCGCGCTGATCAATGTCGCGGCACAGATCGGCGACCTGCTGGAGTCGGCTATCAAACGCGGTGCAGGTGTAAAAGACTCCGGCAATCTTCTGCCCGGACACGGCGGCATTCTGGACCGCATCGATGCGCTGCTGTTTGCGGCCCCGGTGCTGTACTACGCGCTGTTGTTGCAGTCGTTCTAGGAATCGGTCGCCCATGCACCGGGTGCCCCACATACGCGAAGCTTATGTGGGATATCGCGCTACGCGCGACCGCTTTTCTCTGTCACACGATTCAGTCTCGAATCACACTCACTGCTACCCTAATCGTGCATGTTGGTGATCGTCGAAATTCCGGATGACTTCGCCTCCCAGATCATTCCTACTGGAATCAGTGGCTCCCGTTTTCTTCTGGAAGAATCTGTGGCCGGTGCTTATCGGGAACATTGGCTGACGATGGAACAAGTCCGTCAGGTGCTTGGCTTCGAAACCCGCCTGCAGGTTGATGGATTCCTGGAGCAACACGGAGTCTTCGACTACACCATTGACGATCTGGACCACGACCTTCGCATTCTGATT
>JAEKKE010000375.1 GCA_019510535.1 Acidobacteriota bacterium | reverse complement strand
GGCCTTCAGCCCTTTAACATCTTGTGGGCACTAAGACCTGGGGCGATCCCGATGTGCGATGGATGGGGCACCCAGTTCCGTGGTTAACCCGTTCCGTGGTTAATTTGTGATCCGCCCGTCTACTTCACGCTGAATGACTTCACTCCAATGGCATTCGGCTGTGCCCCTGTAGGCAGCATGGTGAACAGCTCCGGCTGGCCATTACGGCCAACGGTGCGAATCACGGCGACATCGCCAGACTTCGAATTAGCGGCAAGCAACAGGTGTTCATCCCTTGAGAAGGCGAGAGCATCGGGTGCTGTACCGCTGCGGACGCTGCCAACCCGTTTCCCATCGTCGATGCTGTACAAGCTCAGCATATCGGCGCCGAAGTTTGAGACCCAGAAGGTATTGTCCTTGCCGATCACACCATGGACCGGATGCGGGCCGATTGGAAAGGTATTACTTACCTCATTCGTCCAGGTGGAGATCTCCGAGATCGTATTCGAGTTGAAGTTCGAAACAAAGATCTCGCCCCCATCGGGCTTCATGGTGATCTGCATGGGGGTGTCACCCACGTCCAGCATGGTCAGAAAAGCATCGCGCTGCAGTGATGGGTCCTGTTTGCCGCGCCACTCGTTTGGATCGGCCGCGAGCCACACTGCCATCACCTGTCGATTTGCTGAGCAGGTAACGAAGACCTTCGTTGAGTCTTTGATGATGAGCGCATCGGTCGCCTCAGGGCAGTTTCCCCAGGTGCTGCGGAGTTTCAGCGGAGGGGCTGCCTGTTCTGTGGACACGGCATAGACCGAGACTGATCCCGACTCCCGATTGGTAATCACGACAGCGCGGTCGTCCGGCGCTACCACCACGACACCCGGCTTCTCGCCTGCGCCGACTACCGCGATCTGCCGGCGCGTATCAAGATCGATGACCGAGACCGAGTTCGAACCGGAGTTGGCCGTATAGGCGCGCTTTCCATCGTGAGAGACCGCAATGGAGTAGGGACCGCGCTGTACGCCGATGGTCGCCTCAATGCGGTTCAGCTCCGTATTAATGACGGTGATGGTGCCGGAGCCTGCATTGGCGACGTACACCTCATTCCGCACCGGGTTGACGGCGATGCCTGAGGGCGACTGGCCTACCTGCAACACCTTGTCCTGGCGCAGGTACACCAGATCCAGCACGGTGACCGTGTTGGCCGCGCCGTTGGTGACATACGCAAATTCGCGATAGTTTGCCGGGTACTCCGGAAAGGCGCCGCGCCTGCAACCGGCGAGGAGTACCAGCATGGCAGGAAGGGCAGCCCGGAACAGCGATTTCACACGCACAGATGCGAGTGTATCAATCCCGCGCCCTTGCAAAGCAATGCCATGAACGCTACATTGCAAAGGGACCAGAGGGAATACCAGACCTTGCTTCGCAGTTTCTTCATCGCACTCTCCCAAAACAAACAGATGCGCGCTTTTTCTGAGCGCTCCCGAATGGGCCGCCAGATGTCCAGCCGGTTCGTCGCCGGTATGACTCTGGACGAGGCCCTGAAAGCCTGCACAGACCTCAATCGGCAGGGCATGGCCGTTACGCTTGACGCTCTCGGAGAGAGCGTTCTCGATGAGGAACACGCCCGGCGCACCGGCGGGCTCTACGCGCAGATGATTGATGCGATCGCCCAGCACAACCTGAAGGCCAATGTCAGCCTGAAGCTGACGCAGATGGGTATGGATGTCGATCCGCTGCTGGCTGAAGAGGTGGTCGGTGAGCTGGTGGAACAGGCCGCCCGTGTCGGGAACTTCGTGCGCCTTGATATGGAAGGCTCCGGTTATACCGAGGCGACGGTCGCTATGACCGAGCGCCTCTTCCACAAGTATGGAGCTGCCGGGACGGTGTTGCAGGCCTATCTCTACCGCACCGAACAGGATGTCGAACGCCTGTTGGGGCAGGGAATCCGCATCCGGCTCTGCAAGGGCGCTTATAAAGAGCCAGCGTCGCTGGCCTTTCCGGAGAAAGCCGATGTCGACGCGAACTACCTCAAGCTTGCCAAACGATGCATGACCAGCGATGTCTTCTGCGGCATGGCAACGCACGATGAGCGCATCATCGAAGAGCTGAAGCGCTTTGCCATCGAGGCAAAGTTGCCGAAGACGGCCTTCGAGTTCCAGATGCTCTATGGCGTGCGTCGCGACCTGCAGCGTGCGCTGGTGAAGGAAGGCTGGGGCGTCCGCGTCTATCTACCCTTCGGCCCGGAGTGGTATCCCTACTTCATGCGCCGTCTGGCCGAGCGCCCGGCGAACGTGATCTTCCTGGCGAAGAACTTCTTCCGAAATTAAACGAGAAAGGCCCACGCTCGGCATACGCCGGCGCGGGCCTTTTGAAGAAAAGTTAGTTGCTCGCCTTCAGCGTCTGCGACTTTTCGGCCAGCAGCTTCTCGACGAGATCGGTGGTCTCCTTCACCAGCTCCTCGTGAGCCTTTCCAGTCGCGGGGCCGGAGAAGCCGGCATGGATCTCCCGCACCTTGCCTTCGCGATCTACGAAGAAGCTTGTGGGCCAGCAGTTCAGGTTCTCGGCGCCGGTGATCTTCTCGTTCAACTGGTCGGTGGTTCCAGCCAGCAGCACGGGATAGGTCACGTTGTAGCGCTTGATGAACGCCTTTACACGGACCGGGTTCTTGAGCTGATCTTCATCCTGCTCGAAGGTCAGGCTTACAACCTCCAGACCCTTGTTGTGGAATCTCTTGTAGAGCGACTCAAGCAGAGGAGCCTCGTCGTGGCAGTTCGGGCACCACGATCCGCCGATCGCCACCAGGACGACCTTGTCCTTGAACTCCGGGTCCTTACTGGAGACTGTCTTGCCGTTCAGGTCAGGGAAGCTGAAGGAGAGCGGCTGGGCCGGATCTTTCCAGCGAGTCTGTTCCGTAGTGGCCGTCGGAGGAGCCAGGTTCTCCTTGCGCGCGTCAACGGGACGGCGAGCTGTCCACTGCTGGTCGTCCTTCAGAGCGTTGGTGACCACCAGGGTACCGTCGTCCTGCGGCTTCAGGGTATAGAGCGCCGGTCCGGCGGCCGTGAAGTGCGACAGGACATACTGCTTCGCTTCGGCGTCGTAGTTGCCGTACAGGCCGCCAGTGTCACCGTCGATACGCAGGATGGCGCCCTTCACCAGGGTGGGTGTCTGTTCGACCTTCATGTTCCAGGCCGACTCCCCCTTGGTGGACGTGCCGACGGCAATCTCCCAATCGCCGTGAATATCCGGCCCCTTGGCGACGGTGGGCTTGGCCGTCACACCACGGTGCAGTGCCACCGGATACTTCGTGGTCGCAGTGCCGAAGGTGCCGGTCAGATCGTCGCCTTTGACGGTCGCGTCGACTTTGCGGGCGAAGTAGTCAAAGCTCAGGACCAGGTTTCCATCCGTAACCGAGCCGCTGGTAGCTTCCCAGCGTTCCGGTCCGCTTAGAAAAGCGCCCTTCACTCCATTGGATTCCTGCTTGAGCTCCAGCTTGACGGGGACCTTCTGCCCATGGATCTCAGAGTACCCCTCCCACGTGCCGGTCAACGCCGATTGGCCAAGGGCCGGTAGAGTGAAGGCGAGAACAGAGGCGAATGTGACAAGACGTGCATTCATGGTCGTTTCCTTGCTGATGAACGGTTTCGGGTGATTTCTCCGGGCAAAGTAAGAAGCCCACGACTTCTGGGGAAGGTCGCAGGCTCGCGGAGAATTGGATGTTTTCTAGGATCAGGAGGGAATCAGGTTGTGAATTCTGACTCTACCGTCCGAAACGCAATTCCACGGCGGCCTGCTGCGGACAGCAGCAGCGGCAACAACAAGCGTGGATGGCGTATTGAGACATCTTCTGTACGATAATCGATTACTTTCGGCCGGTCAAGTTTGAGGGGCCAGAGCACCGATTGATGAGTATTGGATGCTTCAACCTTTACGGTTGTTGCGGAAGCATTGGCTCAACCTGCATCAGGTTGTTGAGCGTAGAGCGCTCCTGCGGCGTGAAGTCACGGTAAGCAGGGGAGTTAAGGGTGTTCTGCCGCTGCTCCGGGGGCATCCGGCGAAGATCGCGGAAGGCTCGCGCCACCATCCGGCGGCGTTCCGTCGGCAGCGCTCCGAGCTGGCTTAGCGCGCCACGGACCTGCTGCCGTTGCTGCGGCTCCAGTTTCTCCATCGCTTCGGCGCGGTTGATGACACGCTCGCGCTGTTGCGGAGGCATGGCATTCAACTGACCCAGCCGTCCCATCACCCGTGCCTGGGTCTCTGGTGGAAGCTGCTGGAAACCGGGCTCGCTGCGCAGAGCATTCTGCTGCTGTTGCGGCGTAAGGTTGCGATGCTTGTTCATCCACTGGGCAAGATGTTCGCCACGACCGCCGCCTCCGGCGGGTGGCATCTGCCGCTGCGGCGCTGGAAGGGGAGCCGGGTGGCGCTGCTGGGCCAATACTGGCATGACCACGGCAGCCGTCAGGACTGACAGCGTCACGCTCCGTATTGTGCCTAGGCAGTTCATTTCCGTACTTGTAGTACCACTATGCGTCCAACGATAGCAACTTTCGCGGTAAAAGCCAGCGTGAATCTCACACCAGTGTTACCTGTCGGTTCCCAGCTACACGCTCGGGATTCCTTCCTGTAGAAAGGTCTGCAATCCCTTTCTATTAAGGAGGACCCAAAACTCGAGAAAAGGATGCGGTACGGGCTCCTAGGTCTGAGGAGTCTCGTCTTCGTCCTGGGAAGAGTCGTCCAGAAGATCCATCTCCTGGATCGCCTGGTCGTTGTGGTCCAGAATCTGAAGGTCGTCAACCACAGCGGCTCGCGCGGGAGGCGTGGACTTCAACTGCGTAACAACCCCTGCGCCGCCCAGCATCAGAACCAGCGCCATGGCTCCGGCCATCATCGGGCGGAACTGGGCTCCGGTGTTATAAAGCAAGCGGGCGCGCAGACGCTCCAGGAATCCAGCAGGAGCAGCCTGCTGCTCCGTGCGGATGCGGGCGTTCACGCGGGTATCAAACCAGGGAGAAGGCTCAGGCGCCGTCCAGGCGTCCATTGCCGCAAATGTCGCACGCAGCTCCTTCAGCTCGACACTGCACGGTTCACAACCGGACAGGTGAGCCTGGGCCGCACGCGAGGGAGCCTTTGCCGGGTTGAGTACCAGGTCTTCTAGCTCGTTTTGGAATTCATGGCAGTTCATAACAGTTTCATCCCGGCGCCGAAGCGCCTTATACGAAATCCTTCAGTTTCACGCGCAACGTCTGGTAGGCGCGGAATAACAGCGATTTGGTAGCGGACTCAGACAGTTTAAGCACTTCGCCTATCTGTTTGTAGTCCATTCCCTGATACTTGTGCATCAAAACGGCGTTCTTTTGCCGTTCTGGAAGAGCCATCACATGCTGCCGGATGGCCTGCATGCGTTCCTCCCTGAGGAGATCGGCCTCGATCGTCGGCGTATCATCCGCGACATCGGGCATGGTCCCGGTCTCATGATCCGGCTCATCCAGGTGCACCGTCGGGGCAGAGCGTTCGTGCTTGGTGTCACGCGCATAGTTCACACCGAGGTTGGTGGCGATGCGGTACAGCCAGGTCGAAAAACGAGCTTCGGCGCGATAGGTCTCACGTGACCGGAAGACCCGCAGGAAGACCTCCTGCGCCAGTTCCTCGGCGACGGCCTGGTTGTGCACCATGCGATACATAAAGCTCACAATCGGCTTGCGGTACTTGGCCAGAAGAATGTCAAAGGCGGCAAAGTTGCCGGCCTTCAGCGCCAGCATGGTCTGGACATCATCGTTGGACGCAAAATCGGCCTGGATGCCAGTCACCGCCGGGTCGGGAAGGGTGACGGTCTGGAGGTCCGGATTGAGCGCCATCGTGCCCATGTCTTTCTGAACACGGTCCTCGGCAGGAGGTTGCGCGCCTTCCTCCGGGAATTTGGATGATCGTGGCTCCGGCATTCCGTTGGCCTATTCTACCGTTTGAGATGCCGGTTGCGGCCAGTGGCGTCATCAGGGCTTCAATGCTATCTTGAATAAGGTCACTGAGGCGGCTGTGCAATAGTCCGCGGCCCGGTTCCCACCCTTCTCAGGGCGCATAACTCAGCGGTAGAGTGCCACCTTCACACGGTGGAAGTCGTAGGTTCGAATCCTGCTGTGCCCACCATAAAA
>JAEKKE010000374.1 GCA_019510535.1 Acidobacteriota bacterium | reverse complement strand
CCAACGCCTCCTCCCGGTGTGTTCTGCACGACGCCGGTGTTGACGCCGCGGAACGATCCGCCGGCGCGGGTACGAAGGACGTCTGCCTCGGCGATCGGCAGGTTGTAGCGCGCAATCGCCAGGTCGAGATTGTTCTCCAGTGCGAGTGCGATCGCGTCCTTCAGGCTCAGTTCCAGCACGCCGTTGCGGATCAGTTGGTCGATGCGCGGCGTATTGGAGAGATTCGGCGGAGGGACGCTCACGGCGCGATATGTATTGATCGGGTTGCTGGAGTGAGGAATGTCCAGACGCAATGCCGGTGTGGGCGCCTGTGTCACCGGCGCTGCATTCTGTGCTGTTGCCGTTACGCTCACTGCCGCCAGCAGTGCGGCTGATCCCAGTTTTCTTCCGATCACGAACGTACCTCCTGCAGCGGAGGTTGTGCTGCGCCGGCCGTGTCGGAGTAGACCCAGCCATCGCGCAGTTCGATGGTGCGTGTGCCGTAGGCGGCGTTCGTTTCGGAGTGCGTGACCTGCACGATCGCCGTGCCTTCCTGATTCAGTTGCCGGAACATCTCCATAATCTCTTGTGCCTGTTTTGAATGCAGATTGCCTGTCGGTTCGTCAGCGAGCAGCAGCGCCGGTTTATGAATCATGGCGCGGGCGATGCCCACCAGTTGCTGTTGTCCGCCGGAGAGCTGGTGTGGATAGAGATCTTTTTTTGCGACCATCTGAAAGCGATCAAGCGTGTCTGCCACCATCGCCTGCCGTTCGCTACGGGGGATGTCCTTGTAGGACAGAGGAAGATCGATGTTCTCAGCGACCGTCATATCGTCAAGCAGGTGATAGCTCTGGAAGACCATGCCGATCTTCTGCCGCGCGAGATCGGCGCGCTGTTTGCGGTTCAAACGGTGCACCGCGACACCATCAAAGTCGAACTCGCCCTTCCACTGGTCATCGAGCATGGCGAGCACGTTCAGCAATGACGATTTGCCCGCGCCCGAAGGGCCCATAATGGTGACAAACTCCCAGGGCTGAATCGTTAGGGAGATTCGCCGCAGCACCCAGGTTTCGGTACCGCCTGCGCGGTAACTCCGCTCTACATTCCTTAGGTCAATCATTGTGTCTCCAGTTGCTTTGCTACTCTGTGCGCAATGCTTTTACAGGATCGGTTGATGCGGCTCGTTGTGCGGGAATCAATCCTGCCAGCAGCGCTGCTACCGTCAGCACCAGGACAGAGCCGGTCATGACCATGGCATCATGGCCGCCGACGTTATAGAGCTGTGACTGTACGAGACGAACGCAGAGCCAGGCGGCAGGAATACCGATGGCCAGGCCGATGATGGCTTGAAACATCGCCTCGCGCATCACCATGGCAATGACATTGCCGCGGCCCGCACCCAGAGCCATGCGTACGCCGATCTCCGGGGTGCGCCGTGCGACTGAGTAGGCGGTAACGCCATAGAGTCCAACCGCAGCGAGCATCAGTGCCAGCAGGCTGAACATCAGCGTGAGCCGGGCGATCATCCGCTCCTGGTCGAACTGGCCACGGACCTGTTCTTCGAAGGTGTTGTAGTTCACCACCGTGAGATTCGGGTTGATATTGGCGAGGGTCCGGCGTACCTGCGATTCCAGGTTGCCCACGTGACCCTTGGTCGTGAGCATGATTGCCCCGGCATACAGAGACCGGGTATCGTCCTGTGGCTTTGTGTGCGCCACCTGCAATAGCGGCCGAAAGTACATGGCCCGCGTAGGCCGCCTTAGGTCGTTGTACTTAATGTCGGAGACCACGCCGACGATCTCCCAGTCACCCACGCTCTCCATGCCTCGGATACCGAAGTGCGCCCCAAGGGGATTTTCCCCATTGGAGAAGAATTTCTTCACGAAAGCGTCATTCACGACGACTACCGGAAGGGAAGTCGCTGTGTCCTGTGCTGTAATTCCGCGACCGCGCAACACATGATGACCGACGATGTCGAAATACTCCGGTCCTACGCGCAGCCATGAGGCGCCGTTCTTCGCTTGAGCGCCGGGCTCGGGCCGGCCCTGAATATAGACACCTTCTCCCCAGTTGTTGCCTTCGAGCGGCGTGTAAAGCGAGAGCGCAGCTTTGTCGACCCCGGGTAGCGCATGCAGGTCATTGATGATTTTGTCGTAGAGACCCTGAAGCTGCTCCTGCTTATATCCAGAGCTCTCGGGACTGAAGTGCGCCACGACGCGATTTTCTGTGACGACACCGAAGTCCTGGTTCTCCAGCTTGCTCAGGCTCTTCGCCATCAGCCCCGCACCGACCAGCAGAATCAGAGAGAGCGCTGCCTGCAGGATCACCAGCGACCGTTGCAGCAAACCAGACCGGTCTGACGTGGTGCGATTCGATCCTCGCAATGCATCGGCGGGCTGCGAGTGTGACGTCACCCAGGCGGGCGCCACACCGAAGATCAAGCCGGTAAGAAGGGAGAGTGCGAAGGCGAACCCGAGTACTGCTAGGGATGGCGTCGCTTCAATAGGAAGGCTCTGCGCATGGGGAAATGCCATCGTCAGCAGGACCTTGGTTCCGGCATATGCGACGAGAAGTCCCGCAAAGCCGCCGAGACAGGAGAGCACAACGCTCTCAGTAAGCATCTGCCGGATAAGCCTTGTGCGCTGTGCCCCCAAAGCCATGCGAATGGAGGTTTCGGCTCTACGCGCCATACCGCGCACCAGCATCAGGTTGGCGATGTTGGCGCAGGCGATCAGCAGCACGAGTGCCGAGATAGTGATGAGCATCTTCAGGCCGACGCCATACTCCTGCTGCAAATTTTCGATACCGGCCCCACCCGGCGTAAGAACCACATGCGCACCCGCCAGGTCAGGCTGCCTGTCCTGGCGCTGATAGAGCGGCAAGGTTGCGAGATAGTTGCGAAGCGAGGCGCTCATCTTGGCCTCAAGCTGTTTCAGATCCGTCCCCGGCTTGATCTTTCCCAGCAGGTAGAGCCAGTTTGCATCTCTGCGGTGCAGTAAGCTTGTGGGATTTCCCGGGCCGAAGTTCGGCTCCATGACCATGGGGATATAGAAGTCCGGCGGGGTGTCGGTCATGCGGTCGCCGTAGAAGGATGGCGGCGTAATGCCAAGAATTGTGACCGGATAGGTATTCAGTACGAAGGTACTTCCCACGACGGAGGGGTCGCTGGCGTAGTCACGCTGCCACGCCTGGTAGCTCATCACAACGCCCATCGGTGCACCCTGTACGTCGTCGGAGGGAATGATGAGTCGTCCTGCGTAAGGCCTCAGGCCCAATACTTGAAAGTAGTTGCCCGTCACCACTTCGCCGCGCGCAGCATGGGGAAGATCACCAGGTTTGCTGCTTCTCGCTGTTACGCCGGCATAGCCAACGCCTGCCTGCATGGCTGCCAGGTTTTCAAACTCAGGCGTGTTCTCACGCAGGTGTTGGTAAAGCTCAAAGGCGAAGATCGAATAGTCGCGGTGGTCGGGAACGCCGCCGTTGACGCAGCAGTCGTCCGTATCGCCGACACGCACCAGCAGCTTGGGATCGGAGACGGGAAGATTTTTGAGCAGCACGGCGTGCACCAGCGTAAAGATCGCCGCATTAGCGCCGATACCCAGCGCCAGGGTCACGACGGCCGTCATAGTAAATCCGGGCGACTTTCTGAGCTGCCGCAGCGCGAACTTAATGTCCTGCACCAGTCGATTCATCGTGCACCTCTCCTTCGCCGGCTGCGAATCCGGTCAACGTACGTCATGTAACGGTTCAGTCTTAAGCGACGCTCTTCGTCATTGGGCATTGGTTCTCCACCGGCACTCCGGGGAGTTCCCTGAGCAATGGAAGCGTGGATACCGACGGTACGCTCAGCCGAAGAGACAAGCTGCCGAGCCTGGCATCGAAGGAAAGGCGCGATAACGTCGCCTTGGACGATTGCATGTGGTTCCGGTCGTGGGCTTCCGCCTGCAGCACGGTGTCATCGCCATACGTGACGACCAGGCTGACCCGGTCTGCGTCAGTATTGCTGATGGTCGTTGCATGGATAGAAAGGCTGGACAGCAGCGCAATCAACACAAGCGCCGCTGCTGTCCAGGGTGTGAGATACAGAGAGTCGCCTGCATCTTTCAACAGTTTGCGCATGGCACTAGACCTCCGCCATCAGGTGGCTCAGCTCACCCTCCGCGACGACCTTGCCGTCGAAGAGGTGAATCTGTCGTTCGGCATGTGCGGCAAAGCGTGGGTCGTGCGTCACCATGCAGATGGTGGCGCCTTCGTCGTGCAGCTCTTTCAGCAGCGACATGACCGCTTCGCCATTTTTTGAGTCAAGGTTTCCGGTAGGCTCATCAGCCAGAAGAATAGAGGGCGAGCCTGCGAGAGCGCGCGCCACAGCGACACGCTGCTGCTGACCGCCGGAGAGCTGCGCCGGGTAATGCCGCATGCGGTGCGCCATGTTGACGCGCTCGAGTGATTCCTGCACGCGCTTCTTGCGCTCGGCAACCGGCATGCCGCTGCGGTAGGTGAGTGGGAGTTCCACGTTCTCTGCAACGGTCAGGTCGCCGATCAGGTTGAAGCTCTGGAAGATGAAACCGATCTCCTGGTTACGGATACGCGACCGGTCGGAAAAGTTAAGGTTTGCGACTTCGTTTCCATTCAACTGATAGCGGCCGTTCGTCGGCGTATCCAGAAGGCCGATGATTGAGAGCAGCGTCGACTTGCCGCAGCCCGATGGGCCCGACATCGCCACGTATTCGCCGCGCTGGATCTGCATGTGGATGCCGGATAGCGCATGCGTTTCGATCTCGTCGGTGTAGAAGACCTTGGTGAGCTGCTCGATGTCGATAATCGTCTCTGCCATTTAATCTCTCCTTGTCGCTGCCTATTCCAGGCGAATTCTGTCTGTGTTCTCCCATCGGCTCATATCCGACAGGATCACGGTGTCTCCGGCCTGCAATCCTTCCATGACCTGGATTGCATTCACCGATGCTTTGCCAACCTTTACCGGAACCCGTACCGCGGTCTTTCCGTCAGAGCCCAGGCGGAAAAGGCTGATCGTGCTGTTCTCGTTGCCGAATGCGGGACGGCCCACAAACAGTACGTTGGACAGCCGGTCGAGATCAATTTCGCCATCGACGCTGAGGTCCGGACGCGCTCCCTGCGGAAGAGCGCCTGCTAGTTCTACGTCAACGGTCACGGTTCCGTTCACTACGGCGGGGTCAATCCGTATCACTTTGCCGGGGATGACGCCGTTATGGGTGTCGATCTCAGAGGGCTGGCCGATCTGGATATCGCGTGCCTGGGTCTCGGCGATCTTCAGGCTGGCCTTGAGCTGGTCAGGCTGGACGACTTTGGCCAGGGTTGTGCCCGGCGCCACATGTTCGCCCACCTGGTGGGGAAGGTCGACCAGGACACCGCTGATGCCGGCCCGGACACTGAGGGCATCCTGCTGCCGCTGTTTCAGCGCAAGCAGCGCGCGTGCCTGCTCCACCTTGGTCTGCTGTACGGCGATCTGGGTCTCGATCGCCTTTTCATTGACGGTGATCCGCTTCTTCTCAATCTCATCGCGCGTCGTAAGCTCGTCGGCCTTGCCCTTGGAGGCGCTGTAGGTCAAACCGCTGATGACGCCCAGGTCAAAGAGCGATTTGTCCGTTTGAGCCTGCAGCTTGGCCTGTTTGTAGTCGGCACTGACAGTGGCGGCTGCGGCCTGCTGGGTCATAAGGTCGCTGTCGAGCTTCGCCTTCACGTTCATCAGGTCAGTCTGCGCGGCCTTCCACTGCAGCTCAGCATCCAACAGTTCCTGCTGCACGGTCGGATCCACCAGGTCCATCAGGACGGTGTCTGGCTCGACCTTTGCACCGGGAAGAACGCGGATACGGACGACGGTCGCTTCTGTCTCGGAGGGGATAAGGCGAATGCGATCTTCACGCGGAACCAGCGTGCCCGGCCCGCGTACCTGGCGCAGCAGCGGTCCCTGCTTTACGGTGTCGGTCCACACGGTCGCCAGCCCATCCCACGACCGACAGCACCAGGACCAGAACGCCACCCAAGATCCACTGCCGCCGTTGCTTCTTTAGCCTGATATCAGGTCTTTGGATGTCCATACGTAGAAATACTGGAGCACCTTTTGGGCCAAAGTAAGAGGCGTAATATCAATGAGTTGCGGGTTCTTCTTGAATGCCGCAGTGTCCGCAAACGTGTCCACGTGTCCAGAAATGGACAGCAGGCTGTCTCTCTCGCTTGAAGCATGAGGTTTCATAGCAGAGAATGGCTGACGTTCGACCATTCCATCCGTTTCCGTGAGAACAGATGTTCCTATCCCGATCTCTCAGCGTGATCTTTGTTGTTTTGGGTGCGTACGGAATGCAGGCACAGGTCTCTACGCCCTCATCTTCCGTGGCCCTTCCTGGAAAGGGACTCGCCAGCCACGATTTTCTCTACGCCGGCGAATCCCACGACCGTAAAGTTTTT
>JAEKKE010000373.1 GCA_019510535.1 Acidobacteriota bacterium | reverse complement strand
TCCCAGCGCGGTTCGCCCTCTACGAAGAGAATCCTGCGTTTGTCGCCGCTCACGTTCACCATGCGGCTGAGGCTGTTATTGATGACGTTCGGTTCGCCCGGCATCGGCGAAACGGAAAACTCAAAGCTCTTTGCGCCCGCATCGCCGGCATCGAAATAGAGCGTGTCGGTGCGCGTTTCACCATTTGCAGGCAAAGTAATCTCGTGCCCTGCGAGTGCCTTGCCGCTTTCGCGCACGGTCAACATTGCCTTCTGCCCAGAGAATCCGCGCTGGTGAAACCGGACCGTCGCCACCATGCGCGACGATGCCAGGGCGCGGGCGGCGACGCTGACGCCTTCCATCTCCACATCGTGTTCTGCGGTCTCACTGCCGAAGCCAATGGTGTGCACCGGCAGGTGCCGATTGCGAAGGGCATCGAGCGCGGCAATGTCGACACCGCCTCCGCCTTCGTCACTGCCGGAATCGTTCTCTGCGCCGTCGCTCATCAACACGATCGCGCCGATCGGCAGATCTTGTGTCTGGGTGAGGAACTGCCGCAGACCGTCACTAAGGTGCGTGGACCGGCCGGCAGACTGCAGCTTATCCGGACTGTCGACCTCGCCCATGGAAGCACCGATGTGATAAAGCCGGGTTTGAAAACGCTGCTTCAGACCATCGAGAACACCATTCTTCAGAGCAGCAACGGCAGCCTGTTCGCGCGTCTGCTGATTCCCAGAGTCAGTTTGCGCCATGCTGCGCGAGTCATCCACCAGGATGGCGATGATGTTCTGTTGGGAACGCAGTTCAGCAACGTTGAGCGCCGGCTCCCACAACAGGAGCAGTAGCAACACCAACATCGCGGCCTGCAGGACCCAGATCACGGCAGATCTCCATGACTTCAACTTCGGCGCCGCTGTGCTCCAGCGAAACCAGATCAACCCAGCCAGTCCCACGGCACCCAGGACGATGGCAAGCACCAGCATCCAGCGCGGCCATGAGCTGAGCAGGATCAGGCGTCCGCGGGCGAAGGCCGTGTAGGGATACTTGAAGAAGAATTCGAACATGTGCCGCGGAGCCTGGTTTCCTGCCTATGGTTTCGTTGATCAATGCGTCATGCCATACACGATGTAATTCAGGCCGACACGAAATGCCTGTGCGGCAAACTTTTCCGGGTAATCGGGATCGTCAGCCCACTCCCATGCATCACCCAGATGCATGTTGTGACAGATCGCAACCATGATGCGCCCTTTGTCATCACGGATGGCCCGCCACTTCGGGGTGAAGCCGTCTTTCTCATACGTGTGGTGGGTTCGGATGTAGTGTTCGCCCGGAACCTGGATGCGGTCATCCATGTCATACAAAACATGGAAGATCTCGTCCCCACTCTGCAGGTCTTCTACCGGGCGGTCCGGAAGGACCTGGCGCATGCCTTCCATGAAGTCCTCCCAGTCCTGGGTTCCGTGGAAGTCGTCGACCATCAGAAATCCACCTTTGTTGAGGTAGTCGCGCAGGCGCTTCGCCTCCGCATCGGAGAAGGTCCAGGCCTGCACCTGCACGGCGTAGACCCAGGGATATTCGAAGATGGCGTCTGAATCCAGGTCGACGACCTGCTCGTAAGGACGGCCTTCGATCCGTGTAAGGCGCTTCATCGCTACCAGAAGCTGTCGATCGGCCTTCGGGTAGTCGCGGGACCATGCCGCGCGTCCCCACCCCCAGCCGTATCCATTGCCGCCGGAGCGGGAGGTGTAAGCCAGGCGTGACCAGACGAACTCGGCTTTCCGAGCCTGGCGCTGCTCCGAATCATCAAACCCGAAGTAGGCGGTCCGTTGGTAAGCCCGAACGACGGAGCAGCAGGCAAGGGCGACGGCGGCAACTGCGGTAGCGGCAAGCAGCTTCATCGTGCGACCTCCTGAGAAGGTACTCAGTCTACGTGCGTATAAGGCTTGCAGGATAGACGAAGCGACTCAAGGAGTTGTTTCCACGAAAGTTTCGTCTTTTTTCTATGCACTGCGTCTTATCGGTATGCCGGCAGCTGCTTGCCTGAGAAATTCTTACCGTGAGACCATCACCTTCACGCGAGGGCCCAGGTGAAACGGCGAGATTTTCTACGTTCCGGCGCCATGGCGCTGGCTGCTCCCGGTCTGCGAGATACCGGTCTGTACGGCCTATCCCAGACGGGGCAGATGGCGATGCCTCCCCAGGGGCAACCCGCCGCAGGACGGCCTGCCGATATTACCCTTCACATCGAACCCGTGACTGTGGAGCTCGCCCCGGATCGCATCTTGTCGACGATTGGCTATAACGGAAGCTCGCCTGGACCGATCCTCCGCATGAAAGAGGGAAAGCCGGTTACGGTTGACGTCATCAACCGGACGGATACTCCGGAACTCGTTCACTGGCACGGCTTTCTGATCTCGCCCGAAACTGACGGCGTGGAAGAGCAGGGAGCTCGTCCCATTCCGCCGCAAGGGACACGCCGCCTGCAATTTACGCCAGCCCTTGCCGGTTCCCGGTGGTATCACACCCACGCCATGGCTGAATCTGACCTGCACAAGGGTACCTATACCGGACAATTCGGCTTCGTGTACATCGACCCGGCATCGGGTGACCCGGGCCATTACGACCAGGAACACTTTCTCGCCCTCCGCGACTGGGAGCCATTCTTCTCCTCGACCATGGAAGACGATGACGACGAAGACGGCAAACCAGCGCTTCAACCAGAAAAGCCGACCCGCGACCTGCCTGGCTCACCAGGGCTAGAGGTCAGCTCCATGACCTACTCCATCAACGACAAGGCATTGGGGGCAGGTCAGCCCATCCGGGTAAAACAGGGAGACCGGGTTCTCTTCCATCTGCTGAATGCATCTGCGATTGAGAACCGGCGTATCGCCTTCGCCGGTCACAAATTCCGAATTATCGCCATGGATGGCAATCCCGTCCCTACGCCAGTGGAGGTGGATGCAGTCTTCCTGGGAGCTGGGGAACGTGTCTGCGCCATTGTGGAGATGAACAATCCGGGCGTGTGGATACTCGGCGCAACAAATGACATGATCCGCAACGCCGGCCTCGGCATCATCGTCGAGTATGCCAACCAGCACAAAAAAGCGGTTTGGACCAAGCCCGGACCGGCAAACTGGGACTACACCCTCTTCGGTAAGCCGGGAGCACCGGCACAGAAGCCGGATGCGGTGATCGACATGGTCTTCGAGAAGATGCCGTCGGGCATGGGCAAGTTCAATGCCTGGCTCATCAACGGCAAACCGTATCCGCACGAACGTGAGTTTGTTTTGGAACAGGGCAAGCACTACCGTCTCATCTATCGCAATCGCACGGATGATGCCCACCCGATGCATCTCCATCGCCATCAGACGGAACTCGTTGAGCTCAACGGGAAATGGACCCACGGTCTGATCAAAGATACGGTGGTGGTGCCGTATTTCGGCCGCGCCTCCGTAGATTTTGTTGCTGACCAGCCTGGGCTGACTCTGTTCCACTGCCATATCCAGAACCACATGGACTACGGCTTCAAAGCTCTTTTCCGTTACACCTAAGCTTGCTTGCAGGGATGCAACCAACTTACCCATGGGCGCCATCTTTGGCGTCCATGAGAGACGGAATGGAACACAAAACGCCAGAAGGTTTACCCGTCGTAGGACGCCCACCGGAAGCCGGTATCAATTCCAGCATCATGAAAACCCTCGGCCTCGTGGTTCTCGTCATTCTGGTATCCATAGCGATCTGGTGGTTCTATCGCAACTAGGGTGTCACTGATTACTGATGTCAGTCATCGGATGCACGCCTTCAGGCGATGAGCTCGGCCGTCTTCTGGGGAAGAGCAAAAGAAAACCTCCCCCCGTCTTTCTCCGTCGTAGACATCGTAAGGAGGACGACATGCCAGAGAAAGCAACAACCGAACGGGCTAAGAACGATCTTCGTGAGGGAAAGTCTCCTTCAACCGCGGCTGGCGAATTTGTGCATGAGGAGATCGAGCATATTCGGGAAGGGAAACACGGTGCCCGATCGCCGCAGCAGGCGATCGCAATCGGTCTCAGCAAAGCACGCAGAGCTGGAATTCCGCTTGCTCCTCCAGGGAAAGGACAGGCAAAGGAGAGCACCCGCAAGTCCGCTGAGAGAGAGTACGAAAAAGGCCAGGAGGGAGCCGAACCGGCTTCTCCTAAACGTTCTCGGGCCAGGGAGCGGGTACTGCAGCGCGAATCTCACAGGTCCGCGACACGCGGAGCCCTCTCAAAACAGGCGAAGACAGCTTCGAGTAAGCGGACCTCAAAGAGCCGGCACGAGGCAGCAATGAAGGCTGTAGCTACCAAGGGTAAGGAAGGCCTTCGCAGTGCAGCTCGCAAGGCGGCGCGGACTCGTAGCAAAAAAGGATAGTGCGCTTGGCGAGGCAGTTGGCTCTAGAAAGTCTCGGCGGGAAGTCCTGCGCACCAACGTTTCCAGGCCGTGCGAAGTTTCCCCGCGAGCACGCCTGCAACTTGTTCATGTTGACGCAACGCGCTGCTCGCGAACATGGAAGGCAGTTCGCGCCGTAATTGATTCAGCACGTGCAGGTCTTGCGTCCACGAGACGGCCTTCTGCACAAATTCATCCTGGGTATGCGTAATGAACTCTGGAATACCCACATGGGAGGCGATCGACGTTCCCATCCGGCCGGAGACGAGTTCGCTGCAGAGGGTGAGGGTCGGGATTCCCATGCATAAGGCATGGCTGGTGGTTGTGCTGCCGTTATAGGGGAAGGTGTCCAGGCAGAGATCGGCCATCCGATACTGTTCCAGTTGTTCCAGCACAGATCGCGCATGCAGGAAGACCAAGCGCTCCTGCGATATACCTTCAGCCACGAACCACGCCTTTACCGTCTCCGGGGGAGCACCATTGGACATGGTTGCAAGGATCATCCGCGAGCTCGGTACCGCCTTCAGAATCCTGGCCCACAACGCGATGTGAGGCTGGTTTAGCTTGTTGATACGTGAAAGGCAGCAGAAGCTGAAGTACCCGTTGGTCAGTGCGGGAAGTTCGTTTCGTTCAGGTGCTGGTTCATATGGTGCGAACGTCGTGATGGCCGGGAGGTAGAGAATCTTCTCGGAGAACTGTGACCGTTCGATGGGCGTAATCAGATTCGCATCGCCGACAAAATAATCCATGGCATCCAGGCCAGTCGTCGCTAAATAGCCAATCCAACTCATCTGCAGGGGAGCTGGTTTGCGCGCGAAGGTCAGCATGCGATTGTCGCCGCTATGACCGGAAAGATCGAAGAGGATGTCGATTACGTCGGCGCGTACGGCGCGTGCAAGCGCCTCATCCGAGGCTGTAGCGGCTCCGCGCCAGGAATCGAACAACTCCTTGTACTGCTCTGTTACTGTGTCGTACTGTCGGCTGACGTTGTAGGCATAGAGCTGCAGGTCCGTATGCTGTGCAAGCCGCTCGAGCGCAGGCATCAGGTAGCGGACAACCGGATGATTGCGCAGATCGCCCGAGACGAAGCCTACACGCAAAGTCCGGTCGGGCTCGCGTGTGTTGGCGTAGTTCCCCCATTGAGACTTCAGCGGCGTTTCAAAGCGCTCTGCATAAATACGGTGTTCCGTCAGGATTGCCGCCGAAGTGCAGTTATCCCGTAGAGAAAGCGTAAACAGCAGGTTACTGTGCCCCTGAGCCAGATTGGGATCCAGCCGAATAGCATGCCGCAGCAGGGTCTCCGCCTCGGCGACAAACCCATGATGTCCCATCAGCTCTCCCAGGTTAACGAAGGGAGGGGCAAAGGTTGCGTCGAGCTCGATGGCTCGCCGGTAATACGCCTCTGCCTCAGGATAGCGGTGTTGTTTGCTTAGAAGTTGTCCGTAGTTATTCAGCAGCCGTATTTCCTGCGGCATGACCCCAACGGCGAATTGATAGTGCGGCTCGGCTTCCTCCAACTGCTCGCGCATGTTGAGGATATTCGCCAGGTTTACATGCGTCAGGCCGTGATCAGGATCCATGGTTAATACAAAACGCAGCCTGGTCTCTGCTGCCGTCAGGTTACCCATCTCAAGCAGTGTGACGCCCAGATTGTAAAAGGGCTCAATGGAGTCCTGATGCAAGGCAATTGCCCGCTCGTAATGGCGAACCGCCTCACCGTGGCGCCCGGCGCCCTTCAATGCATTGCCATAGTTGTTCTGATACTGC
>JAEKKE010000372.1 GCA_019510535.1 Acidobacteriota bacterium | reverse complement strand
CGGACCTCCGAGGTGGCCACACCGATCGGCACACCGTCGAATTTCGTCTGGGAGGCGGAAGGAGCGTCCGGAAGGTTCGAGATCGGCGGAATGGTGGTCGTGTCCTGCGCCAGAACCAGCGAAGCGGCGAGGGGCAGGGCAGCAGAAACCGATCGAATGGCGCGTGTAAGTCGTGTCATCTTCAGGCGTTCGTCTGTTGTTAGATTGTCTCCGCCCGGGGACGGTTGCGCAAAATTCTCCCGGCGGCAAAAACGAGTAAAATCAGCTTGCTCGCCCCGGCTCCCCGGCGACGTCCTTTAATCAACCCATTATGATGCGTACACCCAAGCTCCTGCTCGCCCTTGCCCTCACCGCCACCGCCGCCTCCGTGCCGGCAATGGCCCAGTTTGTCAGTGGCCAGACGCCCTCGACGACCTTCAAAGACACTTCCATGCTGAAGCCCCCGGCCGGCGCCAAAGTGGCCATCTGGGAGTTTGTCGACCTGGAGTGCCCCGCCTGCTCCCGCGCTTACCCCCTCGTGCATGAGCTGAGCATGAAGTACGGCGTCCCTGTCGTTATGAAGGACTTCCCCCTGGGCGGAGCCCATATCTGGAGCTTTGACGCGGCTGTTTACGCTCGCTATATGCAGGACAAGCTGCCCAACGGCAAGAACATCGCCGACCAGTACCGCCTGGCTATCTTCCAGAACCAGAACATGATCGCCAGCAAGGACGACCTGCTGCGGGCAACCCAGAAGTTTCTCGCCGACCGCAAACAACAGCTTCCCTTTGTCGTCGACCCGCAGGGTGAGCTGGCCAACGAGGTCAAGACCGACCGTGCTCTGGGCGACCGCATCGGCATCAACCAGACCCCTACCATCTGGGTGGTGACCGACAAGGCCTTCCAGCAGATCTCGGACTTTGAGCAGATCGAGCCCGCCATCCAGAACGCCAAGGCGCAGGCCGGCAGCAGCACCGCCGAGACCAAGAAGGTCGCAAAGAAGTAGCTTTCAGATCGCACAAGAAAAAGGCCGCCTATCGGGCGGCCTTTTCTATGTCCCCAGAGGCATATCGACCTATCCGCGATAGCTCTGCATGGCGCTCACAGGGCAAATCCTGTTAGCGGAGGGTATGTCGGAAAAAACTGAGAAGCGTGAAGAAGATAACGCCGGCGCCGAAGACAAACAGGGCCGCGATGACGATAGGCCATACAACTCCTTCTTTCGCTGGAAACGCCTGTTCATCGAACTTATGCCGCCTGGCAGCAAACATGAGGAAGATGCGATTGCCGTAACCCGTCTTCAATATCGGTGACTTCATGTCGCCCCCGACCGAATGCGGAAAAGTATAAGCCGTCCGTAAAGACGCTGCACAATTCACTTCGGGCCCGACGGCCACACCCGCTGCACGGTGCGGTAGAGAACATCCTTCCGCTCTTCCGCATTGAAGAACGGGATCTCTTCGCGATAGAGCGCCAGCCGTTGTTCGTAACTTGCAAGCTCGGTCTTGATGGGCCAGTCGGTGCCGCCCATGATGCGTTGTGAACCGAAGGCATCGCGGACTCGCGCCACCATCTCATAGCTGTCGCGGAACGGATAACTCTGCTTCGAGAGCGACCATAGATGTGTGATCTTGACGAAAACCCGCGGATAACGAGCGAGATCCAACAACTTAGCAAGCGATGCTGTATCTCCGATGGGGCAATCCGCCATATGGTCAATCACGACGGTGAGTCCCTGATTTTTGTCGATCAAGGGACGCACGTCCGGCAGCCGCGAAGTCGGCAGCAGCAGCGTCATCGGTACGTGCAGCCGCTCACACTGGGCCCACAACGAATACATGCGCGGTCCGCGAATCCAGTCTCCGGAGGCATCGGCAGCAGGACTCAACCGCACGCCGTCGCAACCCTGCGAAACCCAGTAGATCAACTGATCCGCGGCATCCGGAGCCTCGGGATTGACGCGACACACGCCGGCAAACTTTCCGGGAAACCGCGTAAGGCAATCCACCAGATAGCGGTTGTCCCACTTGTAATGGGACACCTGAATCAGGACCGTACGTGCGACATGGTTGGCCTCCATGCGCCGCAGCAGCGTCTCGACTGAGGCATCTACGCCCTCGGGCACATTGGCTCCCTCGGCAAACGGATACCGGGGATCCTTGACCCAGACATGAACATGGGAGTCGATGGCCTGCGGCCCGATGGTCTGCGGCCCGATGGTCTGCGGCGCAGCCTCCGCCATCGCAGGGAGAATCGCGCCGGCGATGGCTACTTTGGCTGTGTTCGTGAGAAAGGCCCGGCGGCTGTGAGTCATACTTCCTCCCGGCACAGCCACGATACTGTGCGTCGCTTACGCCTGCAATATCTGCATCTCACGCTTGGAAAGCTGCATCGGATAGCATGGCGCCGCACATAATATGCCTCATCTGGGAGGGCTGATGTCGAAGGTTCGTGTCGCAGGGTTTGGAGTGTCCATCGATGGTTTCAGCGCAGGGCTGGAACAGAGTGTCAACGATCCGATAGGCAAGGGCGGTTTTGACATCTTTCAGTGGTTCTTTCACACCAGGACCTTCAAGGCCATGCATGGGGGAGAAGACGGCTCCACCGATGTGGATGACAGCTTCGCCCGCAGCGCCATGGATAACTTCGGAGCCTTCATCCTGGGTCGCAACATGTTCGGGCCGGTTCGCGGACCATGGCCGGATGACTCCTGGAAAGGCTGGTGGGGACCCAACCCGCCCTATCACACACCAACCTTTGTCCTGACACACTATGAGCGCCCACCGCTCGTGATGGAAGGCGGCACCACGTTCTTCTTTGTCACCGGAGGCATCGAAGAGGCGCTGCAACGCGCAAAAGCCGTTGCAAAGGACAAGGACGTAAAGATCGGCGGAGGCGTCTCGACGGTGCGCGAGTATCTACGCGCCGGACACGTCGACTCCATTCATCTCGCGGTGTCGCCCGTCTTCCTCGGCAAAGGCGAACCGCTCTTCCATGGCATCGATCTTCCGGCGCTAGGCTTCTCTGTAACAGAGAAGGTCGTAACAGACAAAGCAACGCACATCGTTTTGGAGAAGCAGTAGATCTGGGTGCCCCAGGTCCCCCGGGGACCTGGGACGTTCGAGCGTAGTTCGAATAGGTGGGAGCCGTGGGCTTTCAGCCCACGGTTTATCAGCTCTAAAAAGAATGGGCTTAGCCCTGGGCTTTTTCTGTCCGAAAGGATAAAAGCCCAGGGCTAAAGCCCGTCATCCTATGGGCACTAATCAGCGGGCTGAAGCCCGCTGCTCCCACCCGTTTCAATCACCACTAATGATGCTTGAAATACTGGATCGCACGCTCGTGCTTCTCCGCCGCTTCGCGGCTTGAAAACGTGCCCAGGTTTTTACGCTTGCCCGTCTTCTTATCGGCGTGGCGGCTGTAGATACGAAATTCGCCGGATTTGAGTTTACGGATCATGGCGATTTTGGATGCAGCATGGCCTGCGAAGGGAAGCCTTCTCCTATCGAGGCGCAAAACTAAAGAACGCTCCCCGAAAGGAGCGTTCTCGCAATGCTGCTTGAGTTACTACTGAATCTGCACCAACTCGCCATGACCTGCCGGCGCACCCGGGCTGGTCTGGCTGGTCTGCGGAGAGCGCCAGTGGTCGATGTAGCTGACCTGGTGCACGCAGCTGATGGTGCAGCTCGGGCTGCAGGTTTTCTCTGTCAGGAACTCGCGCTTTACATCCGCGGTGGTGTACTGCGACAGCGGAGTCGCGGGGAAGCCGCGCTGCTGGCTGCAGTAGTGCACCAGGCCGTTCTCGCAGACGTAGAGATAACGTCCACCGGCGCGGCAGCGCCAGTCGTTGGTCGTACCGTTTGCAATGGCTTCCTGGAAATGATTGAAGCGCGAGTAGCTGCGGCGGGTCAGCTTGCGGACCGCGTCCCACACCTTGCGCTCTTCGCCGCCTAGCGGCTTCAACTGCCCATCGCCATCGTGAATGATACCGATGGTTGAGCTGAAGCCAAGGCCCAGGGCGCGCTGCGAGATGGTGTAAGCATCCTGCGGATTCTGAATACCCCCGCCGACCACGGAGTTGATATTCACGTGGAAGTCGGCATGCTCCGCCAGCCACACCAGGCGCTGATCCAGCACCTTAAGCGACTTCTTGGAGACCTCGTCGGGCATGACGTTGTCGATCGAGATCTGCATGTGATCCAGACCGGCCTTGTTCAGGCGCTGGATACGCTCGGCGTTCAGCAGATAGCCGTTGGTGATCATGCCGGCGATGGCGCCGGTCTTGCGGATACGCGCAATGATCTGGTCCAGCTCCGGGTGCA
The DNA here is from genome assembly GCA_019510535.1 of Acidobacteriota bacterium. Classification (GTDB taxonomy): domain Bacteria; phylum Acidobacteriota; class Terriglobia; order Terriglobales; family Acidobacteriaceae; genus Terriglobus. The sequence goes on along the minus strand of JAEKKE010000372.1, from coordinate 2,264 downwards.
GCAGAGGCTCACCGCCGGAGATGGTAATCACCGAGGTGCCCAGGCGGCCCAGGTCGTCGATACGGCGCAGCATCTCGTCCAGCGGCACCGGCTTCGAGTGGTCGTCATACTCGTTACAGTAGGCACAGGCCAGGTTGCAGCGGCGCATGGGCACAATCTGCGCCATATATGGATGGCCGGTGGAGAGCAGCGCATGGGCAATAGAGCCCAGCTCGCGCATACGGCGCACAGCGCCCCTTACGCGGCGGCGGAGCGGCATGGGCCGCGGATTCTTCTGCGTGGCGGACTGTGTCATGGTGACCTCCTCTATTTTACCCTTTGGCCTCCCCCTAGAGACTCTTTTGGGTTCTCCGTAAGCTCTTTGGTGCTCCCCGGAGGCAAATCCGATGGCATACTGAAACCACCCATTCACAATCTGTACCGGGTCATCCGTGCCGATCACTCTCTGAGGAATCGCTCTATGAAGAAGACCTTCGTCCACCGGATCCGCAATCGCGCCCTCTTGGCCGCGGCTGCCGTCGCTGTTCCCGTCGTTGCTCTGCTTGCCCAGGGGTATGGCGGCTCACCCATCTGGTGGGAGGCCAATACCGGCGAAAAGATGCCGCTGGCTGCCCTGTTTCGCGATTCCTCCGGCGACATCCTGGTCTACAACACCGGCGGCACGATGGGTACCCGCGGCCACGCCTTCTTCTCCACACTGGGGAACAACGACCGCGCCTGCATCACCTGCCACCAGCCCTCGGCTGCAATGAGCGTCAACCTCGAACGGCTGAACGAGCGCTGGCTGCAGACGCACGGGACCGATGCCGTCTTTGCCGCGATCGACGGATCGAACTGCCCCACCCTGCCGCAGAAAGAAAAGAGCTCGCACTCGCTGTTGCTGGAGCACGGCCTCTTCCGTATCTATGAGCCCTGGCCGGCTGCGGGCGTAAAGCCGGAGTTCACCATCGAAGTCCTGCGCGACCCCACCGGATGCAACACCGGCGCGGTCTATGGCCTTAAGTCGGCACGGCCGACCATCTCCGTCTACCGCCGCCCTCGCATCGTGGGTAACTTCCGCTTCCTGGCCGCCGGAGCCTTTACCGCCGATAGCCGTGCAGCCACGCTGGAGCAGCAGGCCATCGATGCCGTCCGTATGCATGAGCAGGGCAGCGGCAATCTTTCCCCGGAAGACCTGCACCAGATCGTCGAGTTTGAAGAGCAACTCTTTGTCGCCCAAAGCCGGGACGAGACCGGCGGCGACCTCACCGAAGTCGGCTCCGCCGATGTCCTCGGACCGTGGACGATGAGCCGGACCCGCCCGGACGATCTGCACGCCGTCGCCGACCGAAACCTCACCCGTTTTCTTGCCGTCGACGATTGGCCTTATCGACACGCGGAGAGCACGAGCCCGCGCGACGTCTTCCGCGAGTCAGTCCTGCGCGGCAGCCGGATCTTCTCCACACGCACCTTCCACATCGGTGAAACCGCCAACCTGGAACACGTAGGCGGACACAAGGCGATGGACGGCACCTGCGCCACCTGCCACAACGAACGCTTTACCGGAGTCAGTAACCAGGGAGCCTGGGCCGACATCGGCACCAGTATTAAAGGTTGGATCGGCGACCGCCCGGAACTGCCGCTCTTCAAGATCACCTGCAACGCCGACGCTGTGCCGCATCCTTATCTTGGCCGTGTGATCTACACTAACGATCCCGGACGCGCACTGGTCACCGGCAAGTGCGCGGATGTCGGCTCCTTCGTCATGCAGCAGCGCGGATGTCGGCTCCTTCGTCATGCAGCAACTCCGTGGCCTGCCGGCACGTGCACCCTACTTCACCGCGGGCACAGCCAAGAACCTGCATGAGGTCGTCGACTTCTACGACAAACGCTTCAGCGCCCACTTCACCGAGCAGGAGAAGCAGGACCTGGTGAATTTTATGTCAGTACTGTAAGGGCGGTTGCTGGTTCCTGGTTGCAAGTTGGCCCATGCGCCGGGTGCCCCAGGTCCGGGGTCCCCAGCGAATTCATTCGCTGGGGTGGTGCCCCCAGGGGACCTGGGTATATCGAGCGGGAGCTCGATACGTTTTTTATTTGTCATTTCGTAGCGACCTGAGGGAGCGAAGAAATCTGCTTTTTACTGAGCCCGAAAAAGCAGGTCCTTCGCTAACCCACCCCAGCCAGCGAAGCTGGCCGGGGACCCCGTACGCTCAGGATGACAAATTGAGAAGCGAGATCGCTACAGAACAAACTGAAACAGCATCGCATGGCGGCGGTCCTGATCG
>JAEKKE010000618.1 GCA_019510535.1 Acidobacteriota bacterium | reverse complement strand
ACCGCGCCATCGAAGTCCCCGATACCCCCGGCGTAATGTTCCACCACATGATCACGGTAGCCCTGTTGGACAAAGGCGCAATCCTGAACGTCATCAACCAAACCGGCGGCAGCACCAGGACAAGCTCCGCAGGCCAACCACCCCGCATCGAACCCAAGGTCACCGACTACCCCACACAATAACGAAGCACGAACAGGGTGCCCCACATACGCGGTCCCCAACGAACTTTGTTCGTTGGGGTGATTCGCGAAGGACCCGCTTTTCCTTTCGCGCTACGCGCGAAACGGGTGGGAGCATAGGGGTCCCCGGCCAGCTTTGCTGGCTGGGGTAAAGGCGTGGGCTGAAGAGAGTGCTGAAAAAATGGGTGCGTATTTCATCCCGGGGCATTGCGTGAAGCTGCAGTTGAGAGATTTGGCTTTTTATTGGCGCCGCTCTGATCTGAGGGCCGTATGGCGCTAGGCGGTAGCGGTAAGGTTGGCGATGCGAACCAGGTTGTAGGCAGCGGCGGCCAGAGCGAAGTTCCAGTCCAGTTTTCTTAGTCCCTTGTGTCTTGTTTTGCGCAGGTGAGCGGTGTTCTTGATCCAGTTGAAGCACCGCTCGATCCACTTGCGCCGTTTCTGACTGGTCACATATTCGGGCTGTTCATAGAGTGCCGGATCGAGCAGGCAGGAACGGTTCTTGCGATAACGAGGAACGTGGGCGGCGATGTCCATCTCGCGCATCGCGTCCACGAAGTCATGTTCGTGATAACTCTTGTCGGCCGCGATCGATACAGGCTGACGGCGTTTGCTGAGACTGCGGATCATACGGATGGCGGCCAGACGTTCTTCCCGTGGGGAGCAGACGGTCACCTCGGTGGCCACGATCAACCCGTTCTGGTTCTCGCTGACCGCATGCGCCATATGGCTCAGACGAAGGCCCGTCTTCATGCCCTTGCGATACAGCCGGGCCTCCGGATCGGTCTTGGACTCATGGGTGTCGCACTTCTGCAGCTTGCCGTTCGGGCCAGAACCGCGTTTCGGCGGATCGGGCTTCTCCTTGTAGCTCTTCTCCGACGCCCAGGCTTCGATCAGAGTTCCATCCACGGTGAAGTACTCGTCGGAGAGCAGACGCAGACGCCGGGCCGAGGTGACCACCGCGGTGAAAAACCTCCGCGCCACATCCCCCGACAACAGCCGTTTACGGTTCTTCGTGAAGCTGGTGGCGCTCCACACCCGGTCGTTCATCCGAAGGCCTACGAACCAGCGGAAAAGAAGGTTGTACTCCATCTGCTCGACCAGCATCCGCTCCGATCGAACCGTATACAGCATCTGCAGCAACAACGCCCGCAGCATTTGCTCCGGTGGGATCGACGGACGCCCAATACGGGAGTACATCGTCTCGAACTCCATCTTCAGCGAAGACAGCGCCTCATCGGCGAGCTGACGGATCCGACGCAATGGATGGTTCAACGGAATCCGCTCACTCAGACTCCATCGGCGAGCTGACGGATCCGACGCAATGGATGGTTCAACGGAATCCGCTCACTCAGACTCCCATAACTGAATAGCTCGTCCTGACTCTCTTCATCACCACGCATATCCGCCTTCTAGCAGACTTGCCTGTTTAAATCTCAAAGTCTTTTTCAGCACCCTCTTCAGCCCACGGTCTATCGGCTTAACAAAGAAATGGGCTTTAGCCCTGGGCCTTTCGTTCGATAAAGAAAATGCCCAGGGCTAAAGCCCAACTATCTACACACCTCATACCAGCGGGCTGAAGCCCGCTTCTCCCACCCAATTCGCACGTTCCACACACAACGACCCGATCCATTACTTTGGTTTGTTATGTCCTGTCGTCTCCTCAAGCTCAAACATGATCATGACGATGGATGCAATAAGTAGTCACCTATTCACCTTCAGAGAAGCACATCCTAAAAGCATCCACAGGATGTGCTTCTCTTTGTTGATCTAGACAAGCTGACGCTTCACTCCTGGTGTCTTGGTTCCAAGCGCTGAAGGCGCGCTCTATATCAGCCTGGGGCAACGCCCCAGGTATCCGGCCCATTGAACGACGAAGGGCTGAAGGCCCGCTCCATAATTCCGCAGCTAGGTCGACAACAAAACG
>JAEKKE010000371.1 GCA_019510535.1 Acidobacteriota bacterium | reverse complement strand
CCAAAGCTCCGCCGCTGCTGGTAGAAGTAAGCCAGCTTGACGGTGTCTACGAGGCCGTTAAGGCATGGACGGCGGCAAATGAAGCGCCCGCGCCGACCGAGATTGCTCTGCAGCCCTGGAAGTCGCGCCTGTTTACTGCAGAGCCTGTTGGCGGCATGACCATCGGTTTCTGGGAGTGGGACGACCCGGTCAAGGGAAAGCCGGTTGCTATCGAAGGCGACCTGATTGCTACCGGCATGAAGTTCGCCATTGTCGTGGCTCGCTGGAATGCCGTCATTACCGATCGCCTGCTGCAGGGCTCCCTCGATGGGCTGCTGCGCAGTGGCGTTAGCCGTAGCGATATCGAGATCGTTCGCGTGCCGGGATGCTGGGAGATTCCTTCGGCCGCACGTACGCTCGCGGAACAGAAGCGTTTTGACGGCATCGAACAGAAGCGTTTTGACGGCATCATTACGCTGGGGCTGCTGCTGCGCGGCGAGACCGCGCACTACGAGGCTATCTACAACGAGGTGGCGCGGGGAATCGGCCAGAGCCAGCAGGAGACCGGGATTCCGCACGCCTTTGGTGTGCTGACCTGCGAGACACTGGAGCAGGCTCTGGACCGTGCCGGCGTGAAGGCGGGCAATAAGGGATTTGAAGCAGCGATTGCTGCCATTGAAATGGCGTCGATCCGTAAGAAGGTAGGTGCCTGATGGCAGCAGGAACACGTCGTAAAGGCCGCGAGATGGCGATGCAGATGCTCTACCAGAGTGACCTGGGAAAGCAGACGCCGGAACAAGTACGCAAGGTCTTCTGGAGCTCACGGGAAGAGAAGGAAGTCGATGAGGAAGCCCGTGGATTCGCCGAAGATCTCTTTCGTGTTGCTACGGAACGGCAGGACGAGATCGACAAGCTGATCGAAGGTCACTCAGAACGCTGGAAGCTGGAACGCATGGCCGTCGTCGATCGCAACCTTCTGCGGATGGCTACCGGTGAGCTGTTAGCCTTTCGCGCAACGCCCGCGCCGATCATCATCAACGAGGCACTCGAGATCGGACGCAAGTACTCGGCCCCGGAGAGCATCAACTTTCTGAACGGAGTGCTGGACGCGATCGCAAAAGAAGTTCTGGAGAAGCGGTTGCAGTAAAGAAGCAGCTCAGCGGTATTCGAAATCAATCGCAAATAAGAAACGCCCGGAACCTTCCGGGCGTTTCTCTTTGGAGCATGTTCCTGGTTATTGGAAGGTACGCGGCTTGGCAGCGATCAGGTCAGGCACGGAGTACCCGCTGCCGCTGAAGGCCGGAAGCTTGGGATCGAGCTGACGGGTATCGCTGTAAGCCGTCGTTCCCTTGGTAAGGAGGTGGACCTGGTTGTCGCCTGCCGTGCTGACGAAGAAGGTTGCGTCATCCGCGCTGAACACACCACTTACCGGGGCGGTGGGTGCCGATTTGCCGGAGGTGGTTGCCAGAGCAATGTTGGAGACCGTGCCCGTCGAAGGGAAGTAGGCCGGGACTACGGGAGATGCCGTTGCCCCCGCAGAGTAGGTCAAAAAAGCGACCGTTGAATTTGAGGCCGGAACGATGCTTGTAACCGCCGTTCCGCTGGCGGTCGTGGCATAGGTGTTCAGGCTGTTCTGCGTGAAGTTGGGAACAGCACCACTGGCCGTGGGGCAGGCTCCTCCTTGCGTCGAGCCTCCGATCGGCATGGAGACACCGATGTCGGTGATCTGGGGGACACCGGCGAGCATCCGTGCGCCAAGGATATGAGCGCCATCGTTCGTCGCGGCGATGCGATCCAGAGGAGCTGCGACCGTGCTTGCCGTGCCTCCCGCGATGGGGAAGTACTCGATGGAGCTTACGGAGGTGCCGGAGTAGGTGGTCTTGTGGCAGTACGTGTGGCCGACAGTGGCTGTCGAGCCGGCGAAGTAAGCGCCAACCGACGGTACGGTAACAGCAACATCGTTTACGGCCGTGAGACCGGAGTTGTCGATAACGTGCCAGCCGGCAGGCGTGGAATAGGTGATGAGCTGGTTATCCGCCGTCGTGATGTATACGGTTGTGCTGTCGGTCGACCAGGCAGCACGGGTCGCTACACCGCCATAGGTAGAGGCCACCACACCCGCCGAAGTGTACAGGTAGATGAGCTTACGGCTCGGGTCGGTGATGACAACCGTACCTGAGTCCGGCGAGACCGAGATGACTCGGCCGGAGATGGAGGTGTCTTCCTTGGTGATGGCGTTCGAGGTCGCATTCAGCGTAATGATCTCGTTGCTGGTGCCCAGGTATAGGGCCGCTCCATCGGTCGAGAGCTGCATCGAGTTCGGCACGTACGGCAGACGAAGAGTGGCGCCGAGGTTACCGGTCGTCATGTCGATCTGCGTGACGTACTGCGACTGCGTGCTGGCCAGGTAGAGATAGTTGCTGCTCAGACCGGTTGTGGTGACGCTGATGTTATTCGACGCGACCGGCTTTCCATTGCCGAAGAGGCCCACGCGGTCCGTCGGGGAGGGATTACACGTCGGCGGTAAGCAGAATGCCGTAATTGCCGCAGCGCCGGGGAATGTTGGGGTAACGGAACCGGTGGCCGCCGGAATGGTGCGAGGTGTCGTGGAGACGTAGGTCAGCGTCAGATTGGTGAGCGTCGTGTTGTTCTTGTCGAGCACCGTTGCCGTGATCGGCTGGGTGGTGTTCGGGTTGACATTGACGCTCTTGGAACTGCTGCCCGGAATGTTCAGGGCAATGCTGGTCGGCGGGCAGGTGGAGAAGTAGCCCGCCGTCGAGGTCGCATTTGAGATGCTGGCCGTAATGAGAGTCGATCCAGGCTGAGCGGCGGTTGCTACGCCATTTTCATCAATGGTGACGATGCCGGAAGTCTGTGCCGCGAAGGTAAATTTGCCGACGATGTTCGAGCTGATCGCATTGCCAGACGTGTCAAATGCATCAGCCGCGAGGGTGATCGCTTTCCCTTGGGATACGCAATCCGTCTGCGATGCTCCCGTCAGGGCAACACTGCCGATGATGGGATGCACATAAACAGTAACCGAATTACTAGTCGCGCCACCGGCGCTTGCGGTGACGGTCGCGGTTCCGGTGAGGCTGGTGCTGTTGCAGTAGGTGTAATCCGCAATACCACCGGCGCTGTTGCGATTCCAGCTTCCGGCGCAGAGGCGTCCGGTGGCCGGATTCACGTCGACCAACGTGTGGGTCGTATCCGAGCTGGCGTACGTGAAGTTGCTGACGCTGACACTGTTGCCCTTGCAATCAGTGGCGCTGGCGGTGCCAACGCTGCCCATCTGTCCACTGGACAGCGATACGCCGGTCAGGCGGGGCTCAAGGTTAATGGTGGTGATCTGGCCGGTCAACATACCGGAATCGCCGCCGTTACAGTAGACGGCACTGCTCTTATTGCGCGAGCATCCCGTGATCGAGACGCTGACAGGAATAAAGAACATCACCAGAAAAGCAAGAAGAACAAACCGCCGCATTCAACCTCCCCGTTCGGCAGGAATCTGCGCCGAACGGTCCATACCGCCATTGCTTGGAATTCCTAAGCTTCAGTGTAAAAGGTGACGGGTAGAGCGGCAAATGGTAAGCAGCAGGTCTTCTTCTTGAAAACATTGCCACCACGAGTCATTCGTCGCAATCCGTCACATCCGTGTGTCGATATTCAGCCTGCTCGCTATTGCATCGCGCCGCTCGAATCAGTTTTTGCGGGCATCTTTTCTTCAAACCAGCGCAGAGTCCGCTCCAGCCGGTCGGTATTATGCCCCGCATCGGCGAAATGATGACCTTCTCCGGGGTAGACGATGAGTTGCGTGGTCACCCCGAGGTCGCGCAACGCGTGCCACATCTCAAATGACTGGGGCATGGGGCACTCCCCGTCGGAGTCGCCCACGATGATCAGGGTCGGTGTCTTTACATTCTTGATGTAGTTGATCGCCGAAGATTTGGCATACACCGACGGATCGTCATAGACCGACGATCCAAAGAAGGGAATCATCCACTGGTCGATGGAGTTTTCGCCATAGTAGCTCTGCCAGTTGGAGATGCCGGCCCCGGAGACTGCTGCCTTGAAGCGATTGGTCTGGGTGATGGAGAACATGGTCATGAATCCGCCATAGCTCCATCCCATAACACCGACGCGATCCGTGTCGACGGGAAATCGCTTTTCGACGGTATCAAGGCCTGCCAGGATGTCGCGCAGATCGCCATATCCGAAGTCCTTGCGGTTGGCCTGGGTGAATGACTCTCCCTGGCCATAGGAACCACGTGGGTTGGGTTGGAAGACAAAGTAGCCCAGGGCCGAGAACAGAGCCGGCTCGCCGCCGTAACGGGAGGTGATCTCGGAGGAGGGGCCGCCGTGGACCGAAACAATAAGGGGGTACTTCTTCCCCGGATCGTAGTTGGCAGGCAGGGTCAGCCAGCCCTGTACGTCGAAGTTCTCGTTCTTCCACTCGATGGACTCGGCCTTACCGTTCAGCGGCTTCAATGTGTCATTGAGGTGCGAGATCTGCTTCAGGTTCTTCATTTCGCCCGCCCAGACCTCCGGAGCCATATTCAAAGACTGGCGAATGAGCGCCATCTTCTTGCTCGGTATGGAGACAGAGACCGACATGGCCGACTGGCCGGAGCCGATCGATTCCGGCAGCGTGAGGTGATAGATCGGCATGTCCGAGCCGGAGGTGGAGAGAATGCCAAGATGAGCCTGTCCGCGCTGGTGTTCGCTCACCACGAGGTGGGTGTTGTCAGCCCAGTCGATCCAGGAGGGAGTCGATTTGCGCCCTTCTGTGATGTTGCGGGCGTCTCCACCCGTTGAGGGAACGAGGTAGACATCGCCGCCGTTCGAACCTTCGTCAGACATCAAGCCGCCGATAAAGGCGATCGTCTTACCGTCGGGTGAGAAGCGGGGAACTGCGATCTGGAGTCCATGGAGCGGTCCCGGAGCCTTTTGAGGGTCGACGACGACCGAAGGAGGAGTGTAGTAGGCTCTGCATCCCAGCCCATCGCAGGCTTCTCCCGCCTTTTTGAGAGACAGGTTATAGAGCTTGGCAACCCACCAGTTGTTTTCTCCCGGAGGATTGGCCGCGATAAAGGCGATGTTCTGCGAATCGGCGGACCAGGAGAACTCATAGACATGCAGATTGGCAGGTGTGACGGCGTACTGCAGGCTGCGGTCGACAAGATCAACCTTCTCGATCCGCTGGATCTCGATGCCATCTTCGCCGATCACGCCGGCTGGCGGTTTCATGGCTGAGGTGGCTCCCGCAGTGCGCGTGGCGTTCTCGACAAAAAGAAAGGCGATGGAGTGCCCGTCGGGAGAGAAAGCCGGTTTGGCAAGCGCTCCCTTTAAGCTCGTGAGCTGCTGGAATCGGTTGTCGGACGCAGTCCAGAGGTAGAGCTCCCACTGCTTCTGGCGTTTACCGTCGGGGGAACAGTTAGAGAGAAAGGCCAGCGTCTTCGAGTCCGGACCCCAGGTTGGGCTCTTGCTGGTGCAGGCGGGTTTCAGTTCATTACCGCCGGGCGAGAGAATACGGTCTTCTCCTCCGCCATTGGAGGCGGAGAGGTGCAGCTGATCACCGGCCGTGCCCGGCGCCACCCATGCAACATAGTTACCATCGGGGGAGATCATGGAGGCTGAAGGCGTCCGGACCCGAGCGAGGTCTGCAAGCAGTTCCGGGATACGAGAGCTCTGCTGCGCCGGCAGAAGTGCGGCGGAGAACAGGATAGCGGCGGCGATCGTACGCATACGTCTCAGAATAGTGGCTGGGAACCGCGAGTGGAAATGGTTCATATTCCGTTTATGGAAGAGAATCAGTTAGACGCTCCCAGCGTCTCTTGAGAAAGAGGAACTCCTTTTTGAAAACAACCTTCGCGCGTTGTACGCGATTCGTCGGTTCCCTTGTGCTTGCGGGCGGTCTAGTCCTTTCACCGGCGATATATGCAGAGGAAGCGGCTTCTTCTTCGCTTCCGGATTCTCCCCAGCCGCAACAGCAGGCAATGGTCCATCCTGATAACGGTCAGCAAACCAAACGGATTCTCGGTGTTTTGCCCAACTTCCGCTCGGTATCGGCGGATCAGGTCCTGCCGGCGCTCTCGCCGCAGGAGAAGTTCAAGCTGATGGCACAGGATAGCTTCGACTATTCGGCATTCGCCTATGTCGGCATTATGGCTGGGGTTGGGTTCGCGCAGAACTCCTATCCGGAGTTTCACCAGGGCGCTGCAGGGTACGGACGCTACTACTGGCATAGCTTTGCCGATAATGTAGGCGGCAACCTAATGTCAGAGGCGGTGGTCCCGGCGATTGCGCGGCAGGACCCGCGTTACTACACCCTGGGACATGGTGGGCTGGTAAAGCGCACAGGTTATTCCCTCTCACGGCTGGTTGTGACACGTACCGATAGCGACCACCGCAGCTTTAATTTTGGAGAGGTGGTCGGCAATGGCGCCGCGGCGGGAATCGCCGATCTGTATTATCCCAGCCGGGAACGGACCTGGACCAAGACCGGCCAACACTGGGTTACTTCGGTCGCCCTGGATGGCGTGAGCGATTTAATCAAGGAGTTCTGGCCAGACGTCAACCACAGGCTTTTTCACTCCCACTGAAAACTGTGTGATGGTGGTCGGCCGTCCGGCCCCAACAAA
>JAEKKE010000370.1 GCA_019510535.1 Acidobacteriota bacterium | reverse complement strand
TGTTTTCCTCACCTTTGCCCGGCTGCGAGGTCATGCCCGTCTTCTCTTCGGGACAGAGCGCGCGTCAGGCGCCTGATACCTACAAGGCGCTTGGATGTACTGATCTGATCTATGCCTGTGGCGGAGGCATCATGGGGCATCCCGGAGGCCCAGCCGCAGGTGTGCGTAGTCTGCAGCAGGCGTGGCAGGCTGCGGTTGAAGGTGTCCCTGACTTCACCGGCTCAACCGATGTGCTGGAGCAGCTTGCTCGCGGCGGCGTTCCTGCTGCGTTGTTTTTGTCTCCGCCGACGGCCAAGGATCTTGCATTGGTGCCAGGACTCCGCGCTTATGGAATCGCCGGAGAGAGCCGCTCTCAATCACCAGAATGGATGAAGCAGAACCTTCCTGCGATCTTCCGTTCGTTGCGGGCGGCGGGCGCTCCTGTCACGCACTACAAGGTTTGCTCCACCTTCGATTCGTCACCGCGGATCGGAAGCATCGGCTGCGCGATGGAGGTCGGACGAGAGATCTTTGAAGGGCACACGGTTCCCATTGTTGTGGGCGCTCCTCATCTTCGCCGTTATGTGTGGCGGGGACGCTTGCATGCCGCCGGACCCGATGGCAGGGTCTTGCGTATCGATCGCCACCCGATGAGCCGGCATCCTGTGACTCCAATGCGTGAAGCGGACTTGCGAAAACATCTCTGTGCGCAGACGACGCTGCGGATAGGCCATGTGGACTACCAAAATATTCGCAGAGGAGATGGATTCACCGCCTTCGCGAAAGCTGAAGCTGCAGGTGCGAATGCCGTTCTCTTTGATACGGTGCGTTCACCGGAGTTGAGCGCGATAGGCAAGCTTCTCTGGCAGGTCGCAGGGGAACGACAGATGTTTGCCGTTGGAAGCTCGGGTCTTACGGCTGCATTGGTAGAGGCGTGGCGGGACCTGGGTTTGGGTGTTGCTCTCAGGTCAGACACATCTTTACCACCGAAAATGCGGGGACCCCTTCTGGTTTTGAGCGGCTCCTGCTCGGTCGCTACAGGACGGCAACTGCGCTGGGCACTCGCGCATGGCTTCGCCGGCATCGCCCTCCGTCCAGAGGAGGTGATTGGAGATGCAAGCTTCCACCAGATTGTGCAGGCCACGAACATCTCACGCGTTCTCCTTTGCGGTGGCGATACCAGCTCGCACGCGGTTCGGCAGCTTGGACTCAGGGCGCTTACCTGGCAGGCGAATCTTCATACCGGCGTTCCTCTTTGCCGCACACATGGCGCACTCGATATTGAACTTGCGCTCAAAGGCGGACAGATGGGCGATGAGGATTTCTTCCAGGTCGTGCGTGACGCGTAAGAGTGTTAGCGCCCGCCGCTCGGTTTCGTGCTGAACCAGATACCGTTGGGAGCGTCGGAACGCGCCGCTACGATCTCTGGCCAGCCGTCTCCATCGAAGTCGGCGAAGGCCAGGCCATACACAGTGCCTTTGCCATCGTTCCAGGGAACTTCGTGGAAGGTGCGTCCTTGGCCGGTGTTGAAGAATACTGATCCGGGCAACTCCACGTAGCCGACGATGATGTCTGGCCGCTTGTCGCGATTCAGATCACCGATCGCCAGGCAGTACGGAGGCCGCGGAGGGCCGGGAAGCCTGACCGGTTCTCCGAACTGGCGTTTGCCGCGATTGAAGAGAATGAAGGAAGCCTTCAGGCGTTCATCGATGATCGCGAGATCCAGCCGCCCGTCGCCGTCGAGATCGCTCGCTGCTCCCATGCGAATCCACGCTTCGGCCGCGCCGACCTTGGTCGAGCTGGGGAAGTGCCCCTTGCCGTCGTTCCACAGGACGATGCTCTGGCCGCCGTCGCGGTGGGGCACGAACAGATCGAGCGCTCCATCGCCGTCGAGGTCAGCCGCAACAATGGATGTTGCCGATTCCGTCAGGAGCGCTTCGCATGAGGGAAAGCGGCCCTTGCCGTCGTTGAGGCAGATGTAACTGGGAGTGGGGTTCTGTGGGCCTTTACCGGGTTTTCCGTCTACCAGGTCAGGATAGTCGCCGCGGTTGGCGGCCACGATGTCCGGATAGCCGTCGCCGTTCAGGTCGGCCAGAGTCACGTAACGCGTCGCCCAGTTGGGGCTGCCAAATGTACCGGCCTCGGTGAAGTGTCCTTTGCCGTCATTCAGGTAGACAAGTTTGCGATCAGGTGCGTCGTTGCTGACCACGATGTCCAAGTGGCCGTCGCCATCGACATCGGCCAGCGCCGCCGAATAGGTGCGGTCGGGCGCAGTTCCAAGATTATTGGCGATAAAACTGCCATGGCCATCGTTCAAGAGCACGCGATTGAAGAGCGGCCAATGCCGCCCTTTGCCAAGAACGATATCCGGTAGGCCGTCTCCGTTGAGGTCGCCCACGCTGACTCCGGCCGAGGTTTCGCCCTTCTCTTCAAGCAGCAGAACGCGATCGAAAGAACGCAGGACCATGCGTGCCGCCGGTTGCGTTTGGGCCAACAGAACCGCTGCGAACATCAGCCATCCTGGCGAGCCTACCTTCATAACATTGGACCGTAGGCGAAGAACAGGCCTGGACATGTCGCCTCCGTAGAGCGATTTGGAATGAGGCCAGTACATACGATCATCCGGTATTTTGCAATGTGCCCGGTCTTTGCTGGTTCCGGACGTGATTCCGCAATTCGGAATATCCACATCGATCCATCCTTGCCGCGCCTATCCCGATCCCCGTACTCTGCCGAATGTGGTGGAGCGCGTTCCGAATTCCGGAATGCAGAGATCCAGCGGTAATGGAGTAGAGTCATGGGGCCGTTGAAGCAGGCGGAGCGTCGATCGAATACACAGGCGAGCCGCCGCAGCGATCGCAACGAGTCACAGACCGTCCTTCGTGCATGTGAGGTACTGAAGGCATTCAAGAGTCTTGGAGAAGAGCTCACGCTTCTGGAGGTGATGGAGCGCGCCCAACTTCCCAAGACCACGGCCTTCCGGCTGCTGCGTACCCTCATCCATGGGGGCTTGCTGGAGCGGGTCGGCGCGGGCGTCTATCGCAATCGCTTCGGCCCAGTCACTGGGCGCAGGTATCGGGTTGGGTTTGCCACGCAGGGAGTAACCGAGTTCTCTCAAGAAGTGTTGCGCAGTATTGAGACTGTCGCAGCGCGAGAGAATGTAGATCTCATCACGGTAGACAACCGCTACTCCGCGCGCGAAGCGCTACGCAATGCCGACTTCCTGATCCGCGAAGGGGTAGACCTTGTCCTGGAGTTCCAGACCTATGAGCGCGTGGCTCCGGCGATCGCTTCCAAGTTTCTGGAAGCAAAGACACCGGTCATTGCTATTGAGGTTCCGCACCCTGGAGCCACCTACTTCGGCGCCAATAACTACAAAGCTGGTGTCATCGCCGGAAAGGCACTGGGACGCTGGGCCAACGATAACTGGAATGGCCGCGTGGACCGCGTCGTTTTGATGGAGCTGCCCATTGCCGGCTCTCTGCTTGAATTACGCGGCACCGGTTTTCTGCATGGTCTTCAGTCTGAACTCCCAGAGATTGCCTCTGCATCTGTTGTTCATCTGAATGGCCGTGGAGATTTCGAACAGGTGCAGGAGACGTTGCGGAAATACCTGCGGAGAGCGCGGGCAAAACGTACGCTCGTCGGCACCGTCAACGACATCTGTGCCCTGGCGGCTGTTCGCGTATGGGAAGAGTTTGGTGCTGAGAAGACTTGTGCTGTTGCCAGTCAGAATGCCACTCCTGAGGCGCGCGCCGAACTCCGTCGCCCGGGAACGCGGCTCATCGGTTCGGTCGCGTACTTCCCAGAGAGGTATGGCAACTACGTCATTCCTCTGGCGCTGAATCTTCTCCGTAATAAACCGGTTGCTCCGGCAGTGTTCGTGAAGCACCAGTTTCTGACCTCGAAGAACGTCGATCTGATCTATCCGCTGGATACCGGAGCGAAGCTCAGGCGTCCTCGACTGAATGCGTAGGCAGAAACGGGTTCGCATAAAGTAAGGCGGGTTATCAATTGCATAAATATGCATGAATGCAAGAAAAGCTTGACAGGCAGTAATGACACTCCTTAGCATTCACCCTCGTTATGAAGATCATGCAAGCTTCTCTCCGCGAACGCCTGTTTCGGAACGCGTCGTTGCTGTTGATGCTGTTCGTTCTGATGTCAACGTGCTCACTCGCACAAGGTCTGGGACGCATCGTCGGACTTGTCACGGACAAGGACACCGCAGCGGTACCAGGTGCGCGCGTTAAAGCGACGCAGGTCACGACGAACACGCAGACTGAGACCGTGACGAACAGCGATGGGGGATTCGTCTTCCCGTCTCTTCCGCCTGCGACCTACAAGATCAGTGTGGAAGCCACAGGCTTTTCGACCTACACGAACAGCTCGGTCACGTTGCTTGCAGACCAGACCGTCACTCTGAATGCGGCGCTCTCCATCGGTCAGACCTCGGAGACGATTGAGGTAAGCTCTGCTGCGCCGCAGGTTGATACCAGCACTGGCACCATCTCTCAGGTCGTGAATGAGCGGCAGGTCAATGAGCTTCCTCTGAATGGCCGTAACGCCGCACAACTCACAACGCTGACGCCCGGTGTCGTGGCCGCACCCAGTGGCGCGGCCGACCAGGGCAACACCAAGACCTTTCCCGCTGCCGTGACGATCTCTGCCAACGGCACCCGCGCCAACCAGACGAGCTATCTGCTGGATGGTGGCAATAACGTGGACGAGTACACCAACGTCAATGCTCCGTTTCCGTTTCCCGACGCGTTGCAGGAGTTCAGCGTACAAACCAGCAATTACACTGCGGAATACGGTCAGAACGCCGGCGCAGTTGTGAACGTCATCACCAAGGGCGGCAGTAATAAATTCCACGGCAATCTCTTCGAGTATGTCCGCAACCGCGTCTTCAACGCGCGCAACTATTTTCAAACCGCGGTCGATCCGCTGAAGCGCAATCAGTTCGGCGGCACGGTGGGTGGTCCTGTGGGGCTGCCCGGACTTTGGCAGAGCAAATCGTCTTTCTTCTTCTTCGGGATTCAGCGCACCACGCTGCACACGCAGAATGCGCCCAGCTCGTCGACCGTACCAACGACCGCGAATGTTGCGGGTAATCTGCCGGTGTTGAGCGGTCAGGCCGGCGTCACCAATCCATTCAATAACACCTTCTACCCGGTGAATCCTGCTACGGGTGCGGCGTTTGTGAACCCCTCCAACTTCGATCCTGCATCGCTGGCCCTGCTGTCGCATGTTGCTGTTGCCAATACCACCAGCTCGGCGCCGGTCACGCTGAACTTCATTCGCCCGGTAGCGCAGGACTTCCTTGAATACGTTGCCCGCTATGACCAAAACCTTAGCAAGAAAGACCGCTTTACCGCGCGCTACTTCCTGGACAAGTTCTCCAATGCCGGAGTGTTGAATCTCAGCAATCTGCCCACCTACTCTGATGGTTCCAACATTGACTATCAGAACGCCCTGATCTCTGAGACGCATACCTTCACCAATAATCTGCTGAACAACTTCATCCTCAGCTACCAGCGTGGGTACGCAACGCGTGGGCCGCTCTCCGGCGGCATCAATATGAATGATCTGGGCGTCAATATCTGGCAGCCGGCCTTCAAGTCAATTCAGAGCATCAGCGTGGCGAGTTACTTTTCGGTGGGCGATAACCCGCACGCAGACTTTTTGCGTTCGAACATGACCCTTGCTGACGATGTGCGCTGGGTGAAGGGGAATCACACCATGGCGTTCGGCTTCCATGGTGAGGTGGCAAAGGTCGATGTGGTGAACCAGAACGGCCAGCCCGGCACCTATGGCTTCACCGCAACCAACGGCAATACGGCCCTGGCGAACTTCCTGTTTGGCTATCTGAACACGTTCTCGCAGAGCTCTGGTCAGTTTCAGCAGAACCGCGCGAAGTTCATCGGCGTGTATGCGCAGGATAGCTGGAAGCTTAACCGGCGCCTTACTTTGAACTTCGGTGTTCGCTACGAGCCCTATCTGCCGCTGCATGAACGCGGACTGCGCATGGGGCAGTTCAATCCTGCTGCGTATGCCGCGGGCCGGCGATCGACAAAGTTTTCCAACGCTCCCGCTGGTCTGCTGTTTGCGGGTGATGCCGGTGTTCCTGTTGACGGCATTCGTCCGGTCTATACCAACCTGATGCCGCGCGTCGGTTTTGCCTACGATCTCTTCGGCAATGGGAAGAGCAGCATACGCGGCGGAGCCGGTATGTTCTATGACACGCGCTCGAACGGCCTTTTCAACAATGGCTGGATCGGCAGCGCTCCATTTGTGACAACTGTCAGTCTGAACCCGGCGGGAACGCATTTCTCCAATCCCTATGGCTCAACCAACAATCCATTCCCAGTTTCAACGCCGAATGGAGCGTTCATTGGAACGATTCCAGTTATTACCTTCGATCCTTCCGGCAACTTCAAGGTGCCGCTGACCTATGCGTGGAATCTCGCGTTTGCACAGCAGCTCACCAACAGCCTGAGCATGCAGTTGGCTTATGTTGGCGGCCACGGCAGCCATATCTTCACCTCGCCGGAGATCAATCCGGCGGTTTACAACAGCACGGCCACTACATCGAACACGAATGCGCGCCGTCTCTACCAGGGCTTCTCTACGATCAGTCTCACGGATATGGGAGGCGACTCGTCGTATCAGTCGATGCAGGCAACGCTGGACGAGCGGCTCTCTCACGGGCTGAGCGTCACGCTCAACTACACCTGGTCGAAGTCATTGGACAGCGTGCCAAATGGCGCGGCGGCGACGAGTGCCGGAGCCGGGCAGAGCTACATTCTTCCCGTCTACCTGCCGAACTATAAACGGCTTGATGTCGGCCCGTCAGATTTCGACCATCGCAACGTCGTTACGGCGAAGTATGTATGGGTCTTTCCGGAGATCGCAAATGGCTGGGCGCCGCTGCGAGCCATCCTGAATGGATGGCAATCGTCGGAGCTGGTAAGTGCCCGGACTGGCGATCCCATTACGCTTGCGTTGGGCCAGGATGTATCGCTCACTGGCCTCAATCGCGATACGCCCATCCTTTCCGGAAACGCCTATGGCGGGAACGCGTGCAATGGGGTCACGACATCTTGTAAGAACTGGCTGAACTTCTCAGCCTTCACCACACCCGCGAAGGGAACCTTCGGCAACGTCCGGAAGAATACCTTCACCGGTCCAAACTTCGTGACCTTCGATACCTCGCTCACCCGCCACTTCCATGTCACGGAGCATACGGACCTGCAGTTCCGTGCCGAGTACTTCAACCTTTTCAATCACACCAACTTCAACACGCCGTCGAACAATCTCAGCAATGCATCGACCTTCGGA
>JAEKKE010000619.1 GCA_019510535.1 Acidobacteriota bacterium | reverse complement strand
CATAGTCACGCCACAGCTCGCTCTTGCTGGGCGGAGTGGGCTCGGCGGGGGTGCGCTTATAGGTTCCGTACCAGCGAACGCTGGGATCGGTGTACTGCTGCTTCAGCACGGCATTCAGGATTTTCGCCGCACGTTCGCGATCGCCAGCCTGGTCCCGGAATAGAAGTCCCAGCGCATACCAGCTTGATTCACGAACCATGTGTCGTCGTCCACCCTCACCCTGGGTTCCGTGCGCAGAGCCGCCCGACGGGCTTTTCACCAGGGAAACCGCATCGTCATAGAAGTACTCATTCCAATGCATCGACTCCTGAAAGAGTTCACCGGTATTTCGATTGAGCGAAGCGGGAGAGACATGCCGGGCACGTTGTGGCAGGCTCTGGCCATAGAGAATCGACGTTGCTCCACAAAGCGCCACCCATACAACAAGCTTGCGCACCACAAATACCTCCATGCATCCGTAAGGGCGGTGTCCTCATAAGAGAACACCGCCCGGTAAGAATTCAACTTCTAACTTGTTTTTTAGAAGTTGAACTTAGCCGCGAACTCCACCGTACGCTGTTGGTACGTGGGCGTGCTGCTCGTGGATGTAATGGTCCCAATCGTGGACGTGTTGCTGATGTTCGCGTTGGGAGTTCCAAAGTTGGGATGGTTGAAGACATTGAAGGAATCGGCACGCAACTGCACGCGATACCGCTCCTTGAAGACGATATTCTTCTGCAGATTGATATCCCAGTTCTGATACCGGGGTCCCCGCAGCATGTTATAGCCGGAGTTGCCGTAAGCTCCACCGGGGATGCCGTTTGCATCCGTCGGTGCAGTAAAGGCCGCTGGATTAAACCACTGTGCTTTGTTTTTCGTTGTGGGATACAAAGAGACACCTGCAACCCGGCTGGCGCGGCCGCTGACCAGATTCGTCCATTTATTGCCGCTGCCATCGGTGTAAGTGCCAGGCGCCGTATAGGTAACCGAGAATGGCTGACCCGTCTGGAAGACCGAGATACCGGAGACCTGCCATCCGCTCACGATCTTATCCACAACATTACCGGCCGTTCCCCAAAACGCCTTTCCTTTGCCAAACGGCAACAGGTAGGAGTAGTTGACGGTGAGCGCCTGCGGCGTAATGCCGCCGACGTTGCCGTAGGAATCATTCGGCGTTGCTCCAGACGGGTTCTGGAGGTTCTCTGTACCAATCACGCGAGTCCACTGATACTCCGCGCCGAAGGCAATGCCATTGTGATACGCACGATGAGCGCCAACCTGCAACGCATTCATCGTGCTGTGGAAGATGGGAGCCATGTTCAGACTGATGGTCGAGAACGGCTGCACCAGGTTCAGGCTCTGCGCCGTTACCGAACCGTTCTTGATCAGCACCGGGTTAGACGGCAGGTTGATGTTCGGAGCGTAGTTACCCGATCCGCCATAGTTGTTCTGCTTGAGGTTGTGCTGTCCGGCATAACCGACGCGAACCGTCCAGTTCCCGGCGAACTGATGTTCCAGGGCGAGGTTGTACTGTTCGGTGTAGGGTGTCGTCGTCGAAGCCTGCGCCAGAACAGACGGATTCGC
>JAEKKE010000369.1 GCA_019510535.1 Acidobacteriota bacterium | reverse complement strand
GACATGCAGCAGCAGGGGTTTGCCGCCGATCTCATGCAGGACCTTGGGGCGTTTGGACTTGAGGCGCGTGCCTTTACCGGCTGCCATGATGGCGACCGCGAATGTCGGAGAGCTCATGGGGGAATAGTACCGGGTCTGGTAGATGCTCGAGCATTTTCCCTGTAGGTGCAGTGTAGGGCTTGAGCATCTATGGGCGTTTTCCGCAATGAAAACGCCGCTACACACCCCTTCCGGGCTACCCAGCAACAGAGAAAATGCTCTCGAAACCCCGCCTGGAAGGTGCAGGCGGGGTTTCGAGTGTGTCCTAGTTGCTCATGCCGGCCGGAGGAGGTGGGATGGTGATATCTACATCCGTCACCGGCCCCAGATCCTTGAGCGAGGCACCGAGGTCACCGCCATTGCCAACCACGACGATCGCCAGCTTTGACGTGTCTATGTACTTTGCCGCGACCCGTGAGCCTTGTACTTCTCCAGGAAGTCGGCCGGATACCCATAGAAGGCCAGCATCACCTGCTCGCTGAGTACCTTCGCCCGCGAGTCGTAACGGAAGATAAACGAGTTCAGCAGTTGCTCTCTTGCATTGCGCAGTTCGGTTTCCGTTGGTGGAACGGATTTGAGCCGGTTGATCTCCTCCAGCATCGCCTTGGTTGCGGCAACCGTGCTGGCGCTCTTGGTGCCTGCCTGCACGCGGAAGATACCCGGATGGTCATAGGTCGCGCCATAACCTCCGCCGACCGCATAGGCCAGCCCCAGCTTTGTACGGACGGACTGAGTCAAACGTGATCCGAACCCTCCGGAGAAGATCTCATTCATGACACTCAGTGCATAGAGATCGGGATTATTCCGCATGGTCCCCAGACCGGCGATGGAGATGTTGGACTGGTTTACGTCGTCTTTGTTCACGAAGTAAACACCTGGCTTCGGGCCAGGGAAGTCCGCTTTGAGGGACTTGAAGGGTTCTCCCTTCGGAAGCTTCTCGAAGGTGTCACGCAGCTTCTTCTCCATCGTGGCCGAATCAAAATCGCCGATGACGGAGACGAGCAGATTGCTGCCGACCACTGTTTTGTCGTGCCACTGCTTGAGGTCGTCGACAGTGACCCCGAGGACGGTGGAGAACTCAGGCTGGCGGGCATAAGGGCTGGAAGCGCCATAGACAACCTTGCCGACTTCGCGGGCAAGAATGCCACCGGCATCGTCATTGCGGCGAGCGATACCCGTAGCCATCTGCTGCTGTGCGAGCTCAAGCTTCTCCGGCTTGAAGGACGGGTGCAGGAGGAGGTCGACGGCCTGGGTGAAGACCGTATCGAAGTCCGTCTTCAGGCTGCTCCATGTGAGTGCCGTGGAATCAATGTCGGCGTTAGTCTCGATCTTGGCAGCTTTAGCTTCCAGTGCATCGTCCATGGCGTCGCCGTCCATGGCTGCGGTGCCGCTGGTACGCCATACATCACCGTACATATCGAGCATGCCGGCTTTGTTTGCCGGCTCTTCACGGGAACCGCCGCGGATGTTGATAGTGCCGTCGATGAATGGCAGTTCATGATCTTCCTGCAGGAAGATCACAACACCGTTCTTCAGGTCGATCCGCTTGGGCTGGACCGGTTTGAACTCATGCAACGGAGGCGTCGGGATCTTCGTCCATGGTTCGGTCGTTTGTGCATGTAATGCCGGAACAACCAGAGCAGAAGCAAGGGCGAGGCAGACAAGATTCTTTTTCACTGGGCACCTCCCTTGGAAACCACTGCAGGTGTGGGGCGGGTAAACTCGATGGTCGTGCTGGTACGGTTTGAGTCCACGAAGAGCTGGTTGGCAACACGGCGGATATCGGCTTTGCTCACTTTGTCGTAGGCTTCGAGCTGGCGGAATAGCTCGCGCCAGTCACCGTAGCGTGTCTGGTAGTCGGCGAGCTGTTGCGCCAGTCCCTGGTTGCTTGCCAGGCCGCGCAGCAGGTCGGCACGGGCACGTGTCTTGAACATGGCGAGTTCAGCATCCGAGACATCTTCGTTCTTCAGACGATCGAGTTCCTTGTGAATGGCATCGCGGAGCTGGGCTGGAGTCTTTCCCGGCACCGGAACCGCATAAACAGCGAAGAGCCCAGGATATTTCTCGCCGGGAAAACCGCTAAACCCTGCAGCCGCGGCGGCGATCTTCTGATCGCGCACCAGCGAACGATACAGGCGGGCAGTGCGCCCGTTGGAGAACAGGTCGGTGATGGCGTCATACACGGCATCGTCTTTGTCGCGGTAATCAGGGCGGTGATAGCCCTCGAGATAAAACGGCTGCGTGGCCTCGCGAATGGTTACGGTGCGCTCTGCGAATTGCTTGGGTTCGATGGTGGTCATCTCCGGCGGCTTAGGACCGGCGGGGATACGGCCGAAGTACTTTTCCAGTACCGGCATGGTGTCGGCGGCCTTCACATCACCAACGACGGCTACAACTATGTTTGCCGGAACGTAGTACTTCTTATGGAAGTTCTCTGCTTCAGTGGCAGTGACCTGACTGATCTCGCTCTCCCAGCCGACGCCGCTGCGCCCGTAGGGATGGGCCGTATACGCGGCGGCAAGGAACTGCTCCACCATGCGTCCAATGGGAGCAGAATCGATACGCATGCGACGCTCTTCCTGGACGACATCGCGTTCTTTGTAGAACTCACGCAGGACAGGTTCAGCAATCCGGCTGCTCTCAAGATAGGCCCAAAGCTCCAGCCGGTTAGATGGCATCGACCAGAAGTAGTCAGTCTTGTCTTCCGAGGTGGAGGCGTTCAAGCCGACGGCGCCACTCTTCTCCGCGATCTCAGAAAACTGGTTCGGAATGACGTACTGCTGAGCGTCCTTGACCGCTGCATCGAAGGCCGCTTTGAGCTGAGAGAGTTTAGCGGGATCCTGTCCGACCAGCTTGCGCTGTTCCAGGTTGTAGGGGGCATACGCCTGCTCAACCTTTTCGAGAGCAGCCTTTTCAGCGCTGTAATTGGTCGTGCCGATCTCGTTGGTGCCCTTGAAGGCCATGTGCTCGAACATGTGCGCCAGGCCGGAGGCGCCGTCAGGATCGTTGGCCGAACCAGCATCCACCAACGTATAGAAACTGAAAACCGGGGCCTCAGGACGTTCACAGACGATCAAGGTCAGCCCATTGGGAAGCACTTTGACCGTAGTGCGCTTCTCAAAGCTAGCCAGGTCCTGCGCCGGGGCAAAGCCCGCCAGAAGTACAACGGCCACAAGGGCAGCCTTCATGCGATGAAACATGGAACCTCCAACAACTCTCGATATTGCAACGATAGAGCATTTTCCCTGTGGGTGTCGTGTAGGGCTTCGGCATCTATGGGCGTTTTCCGCGATGAAAACGCCACCGCACAATCCTTCCGGGATACCCAGTAACAGGGAAATGCTCTATTAGATATGAGCGTGGGACGGACAGCGGGATACGAAAGTTAGTTGCTGCGGGAAGGGGATTTCCGCTGGGATTTTTTGCCCGTGGCGGATGCCTGCTTCTTAGGCGCGGATTTCACTGCCTTCTTTGCCGGCTTTCCTGCGGCGGTTTTCATGCCCGAAGAAGCCAGCTTCTTGCCCGAGGCTTTGACGGCGCTCTTCTTCGGTTGGTCACCTTTGGCAGAAACCTTAGTCGTTGGCCGGGTCGTGATGGAGGGGGCTGCCGGTTCGATCGGAAGGATCGCTGGTGGCCTGGCATCGCGCCTCAACTCCGCTTCGGCAGTAATGGAAGGAGCAGCAATATAGGCAAGAAATTGTTGCCTTGTCCATTCATTGCGCGTGGGGGCAGGGCCGCCGCGATGGCACTCGGCTGCGGCTGTCTTCCAGTCACCAGTCACGACGGCATGCAGCAGCTTGGGGTAACCCTGTAGCAGACCGGTCATTCCGAGGTTGTACGCCATATCGAGCAGGGCCACCTTGGCGGATGCAGGAAGCGCGTCCCAGATAGGAATCGCTTTTCTCAGATCCTGATCGAGATGGGTCACGGCCGCACGGAGCTGGGTATCGATCTCTGCCGGAGTAAGCAGCACGGACATCGGGCTGCGGTAAAAACCGGCAGCCTTTCCCTTCACCATGGAGGAAACCCGGCGGAAGTCGACGATGATCTCCTGAGCATCGGCAGGGCGGCCATTATATTGAAAGGGAAGTGCAGTCGCACTTTGTGCCGTTGGCAGCATCAGACCCGCGCCAACCGTGACTTTGCCCACGGTGTCCAGGTACATCCACGGGATAGCGTTTTCAAATCTCTTCAGCTGGGCGAGCGACTCTTCCAAATAACGCGACACGCCGACAGCGTACCACGCCCTGCAACTTTGGTTATCGGCAGGTAACGTTCATTGGCCTGGAAGTGTTATTGCCTTTCCGGTCTGCAACGGCGAGAATCAATGCGATCCCTATGGTGGTGAAAATTCAGGCGTTTCTGCGCTGGTGTGCGATGCTCTGCATGCTGGCATGTACTCTTTTGTCGGCTGCCAAGGCACAGCAAACGCGCCGGGCGTTGCCATCCGTCACCACATCGCTGCCCGCAGGAGCAGTTGTTCTGGATGCCGCTCCAGTCTCTTCGCCGTTGGAACACATCTCCATTGCGCTGCAGATAGACGACAGCCGGCAGAATGCGTTGGCACAGTATTTGACGGACCTTACGACCAAAGGCTCCGCAAACTACCATCATTGGCTGACTCCGCAGGAGTTTGCCGCTCGTTTCGGCGCGACGGATGCGGAGATAGGTGCGGCGACGACCTGGCTTGAAGTACAAGGGATACACGTCACCGCAGCCAATGCAGCGCATACACTCTTACAGGCGACATCGACGGTGGCCGCCGCCCAGCAGACCTTCAGCGCTGACCTTCGCCAGATCGAGATTGATGGCAGCCTGCATGTGGTGGAGCGGGGAGATCTCTCGCTGCCTGGGGACGCTCCGCAGAGCATCAGAGCGATAACGGGACTCGACGATCTGGACGATTCTCCGCTGGCTGTCGCGGAAGCGTCAGTCGATGCGAATTCCTCCGCTGTGCTTGTCTTAAACATTCTTCCCGCAGGGCAGGCAGATTGGGATCTCCTGCTGCAGCAGGCCAATGCTCAAGGCATCACAGTGCTTGGGAACTCTTCAGGCGATTATGCGGGGATGACAGTTATTGTGTCGGCCGCGCTGAGCGATGCCATCACCGGTACGGAAATCAGACCTTCCTGGCAGGTCGTAGAAGGTCTGCCTGCCGACGGGCTTCGCGCTGTCCCGGATTTCATCTCCACCGGGGATTTCAGCGCGACGGTAAATGAGTTGATCGCTCGCAGCGGCGGAAGGCTTGGGAACATCAATGCCACGCTCTACCAACTGGCGGCGATTCCAGGCGTCTATACGCAACCGGCTGGTGTCACCACTGGGACATGGACGGCCCTGACAGGGCTGGGCACCGTTAACCCGGAAGAGATTCTCAAGCGGTGGCCTCTGGGCACATCAACCTCAAATACGTCGATCACCTCCAGCAACTTCGCTCCGACGCATGGGCAGACCTTCACTCTGACTGCAACGGTGGCCTCGGCGATTGGAGGGGCGACTCCGACTGGTACCGTAACCTTCTCCAGCATCGTGACTGGAACGCTGGGAACCGCCGCGCTGGACTCGTCCGGTAAGGCAACGTACAGCACCAAGCAACTCGCCGGCGGCAGCTATAGCTTCAAGGCCGATTACAGTGGCGATGGCACCTATGCGGCGTCCAGTTCTCCTGCTCCGGCAACGATATCGATTCAGCCAGAGTCGGCCAGCGTTTCGGCGATTTTGAGCGGAAACGCGAGCTATGGCTCCAATGCCAGCATCGTGGTGTCGGTGACGGGCACTTCGGGAGTGGACAATCCCACGGGTACGGTCAGTGCTCAGGGACAGGGAACGACTGATACCAAGGCATACACAGCGACGCTGGCGGCCGCGGGAAGCGGAACGACGAAGTCGACGGCAACCATCACATATCCCGTAAGTGAGAAGAATACTTTTACGGTGCTGATCTCATGCACCAGCGGTGACATCAACTTTACCTGCCCCACGCCCTACACGCTTTCCATTACTCCGGGAGCGACCAGAACTACCAGTGTGACCACGTTGAGTTCATCGCCGAATCCTCCGGTCACGGGGGCGGCTACGACCTTTACCGCTACAGTTACTTCCGGCAGCGGTTCCGTCACGACTGTCCCGACAGGTTCAGTCGATTTCAAAGACAACGGGACAATCATTGGATCGGGCACGCTGTCGAATGGAAGCGCGACCTTTGCTACGACGCTGACTGCCGGCAGCGTGCACGTCATAACGGCGGTCTATTCCGGAGATACGGTCTATAACACCAGCACCTCCGGATCGCTGTCGACCCCGGCCGGAAGCACCTCCAGCACGGTTGCTCTGACATCGAATCCGAGTCCACCGGTCGCGGGCAAATCCGTAACTTTCACGGCGACGGTAACCTCCACCACCAGCAGCCAGAGTGTTGGCCGAGTTCAGCCACAAGCCGCGGCCACACCCACAGGAATGGTCGACTTCCGTGACAACGGAACGTCGATGGGAACCAGTGCCGTCACGAGTGGTGCGGCGACCTACACCACGTCGCTGACTGCTGGCACAGCGCATAGCATTACGGCGGTCTACTCCGGAAATGGAACCTATGCGGCTTCCACATCTTCTGCGATCAGTGTGCAGGCGGCAACAGGAACAACGGCA
>JAEKKE010000578.1 GCA_019510535.1 Acidobacteriota bacterium | reverse complement strand
ATCCGCGCGAATATGCGACCTTCCAGACCAAATATGCGGTCTATGTGAAGCAGAAACATGTGATCGACACGGGCTTCTTCATCCGCCATTCCAGTGGCCTGACCACCGATATCTTCAAGCTGGACCGGCGCGGCTATCTCAAAGCCGGCTACTTCGCCGACGTGCTGGTGTTTGATCCCAATGGCTATGTTCCCAAGGCCGATTACATCCATCCCGCGGTTTTGTCGGAAGGCGTGCAGGAACTGTTCGTCAACGGTGTTGCCGCTGTCGACAACGGCAAGCCGACCGGCGCAACGGCCGGACGGCCATTGCCACATACGCCGCCTGCCGGGACTTGCAGCTAGAGGGGCAATTAAAGGGGTTGTTGCGGCGCACCACACAAATGAGAAGGCGCGACAAAAGGGGCCAGAGGGAATCTTGCCGTTTGTACGTCCTCGACTTACGGTCGCGCCAAACAAAATAGCGCAGACAAAAAAACTAATCCACCAAGGGGAGTTTCCATGCGTAGACGTGAAGTGTTCGGTGCGGCGATGGCGAGCGGCGCGGTCGCGGCCTTGCTGTCGACCAAGGAGTCTCAGGCCCAGGAAACGTCTGCCCGCGCCGCCCGCGGCATGGCGTCGCCCAAGATCCGCGATGTGTCGGTGATCGAATGCGCCCCCCAGGGCGTTCGCCTGACAGTGGTGAAGATCACCACCGATCAGGCGGGCCTGTATGGCTATGGCTGCGCCACCTTCACCCAGCGCGCCGATCTGGTAAAGCCGGCGGTGGAAAAATACATCAAGCCGTTCCTGATCGGCAAACCCGCCGACCGGATCGAAGACACCTGGCAGATGCTCTACAATTCATCTTACTGGCGCAACGGACCGGTTCTCAACAATGCCATCAGCGGCGTGGACCAGGCCTTGTGGGACATCAAGGGCCGCATGGCCGGCCTGCCGGTCTATCAGCTTCTGGGCGGCAAGGCGCGCGAAGCGGTGGATACCTATGGTCATGCCTCGGGCAGCGAGATTGCGGACTGCCTCGACAGCGCCAAGAAGTATATCTCGCAAGGTTTCCGTCATGTCCGCATCCAGGTCGGCGTGCCGGGCATGGCGGGCTATGGTTCTCGCACCGGCGGTTCCCGCATCGATTCCCTCCACAACGCCCCGGTATTCGAGCGCGAAGGCGCCAAGCGCCGCGCTCTGGCGCTGTTCGAGGCCGCGCGCAAGGAATTGGGACCCGAGATCGAGCTGCTGCATGACGCCCATGAGCGCTACACCCCGACCGAGGCGGTTCAGTTGTGCAAGGAAGTGGAACAGTATCGCCTGTTCTTTCTGGAAGACCCGCTGTCGCCGGAAGACATCATGTGGTTCTCCAACATCCGCGCCCAGACCACGACACCGCTGGCGATGGGCGAATTGTTCAACTCGCCGCATGAATGGACGCCGCTGATCAAGGACCGGCTGATCGACTATATGCGCATGCATATCTCGCAGATGGGCGGCTTGACGCCGGCCCGCAAGGTGGCGGCGTTCGGTGAGATCTTCAATGTCCGCACCGCCTGGCACGGTCCTGGCGATGTCTCGCC
>JAEKKE010000577.1 GCA_019510535.1 Acidobacteriota bacterium | reverse complement strand
TGCGTTGAACGCGGTTATCCAGGCCATCCTGATCGGCGGCATTCAGGGCATCACGCAACTTGCCGGAGACCCCGGGCTGCGTCGGTGCAAGCTGGCGAGCCGTGTTGCGAAGATTGTTCTGCAGTCGCGAGAAATCTTCAGAGAGCTTCTGGCGATCGTCAGCAATACGGTTTCGCGCATTCGATCGATCTACCATCTCCTGCATCGTGGTTGCCGGACCCTTCCGGTTCTGCTCATCGAC
Source organism: Acidobacteriota bacterium (assembly GCA_019510535.1). GTDB lineage: Bacteria > Acidobacteriota > Terriglobia > Terriglobales > Acidobacteriaceae > Terriglobus. The sequence goes on along the minus strand of JAEKKE010000577.1, from coordinate 1,328 downwards.
GAACTGACGGATGCGGTCGGCCTGATTGCGTTCTTCCTTCGCAATGCGGTCGGCCTCCTGCGAAAGGCCATCGAGCTTGCCGCTGGCCTGCTGCTGTTGCGCGCCTCCCATCAGACCCGTTGCCTGGCGAAGAGACTCGGCGGCACGACGTGCTGCCTCATTGGCCGCCTGCTGTGAGTTCTGCTGGCCGGCCTGTGGACTTGCAGCCCGCTTCATCTCATCATTGGCGCGGCGCAGACGATCGAGCGCCTGCTGCACGCGGGGATCATCTCCACGTTGATTGCCGGACTGGCTTCCCGAAGAGCCGGATGCTGAAGCGGAGCGGGAACCTGGTTGCGATCCCGACTGAGAGCCGGATTGGGAGGAACCCGATTGCGAACCGGCCTGGCTTCCTTGCTGGCCGGACTGTTGTCCAGTCTGCTGACCCTGCTGTCCGTTCTGGTTCTGGGCCAGTTGCTCCATCTGCTTCTGCAGTTGTTCGGCCTCGCGGCGCAGCATCTCCTGCTGCCAGCGTTCCTGGAAGCTCTGTTGTGGATTATTGCGCTGCTGCTGTGCCAGTTCTTCCTGACGCCGCGCCAGGGCGTCGAGCTTCTGCAGCGCATCGTCGATCTTCTTCTCTTTCTCTTCCTGCGGAGACCCGGTTTGCGCGCTCTCATACTGGTTCTTTGCAGTATCGAGCTCGAGGTCGAGCAGCGTGGCCAGGTCGCGTCCCATGGACCCACCGCCACCACCGCCTCCTCCACCACGCTGGCCAAAGGCGACCTGAATCTGGCGGAAGGTCGCCTCTGCCCGCAGCAGATACTGCAGCGCCTTCTGCTCATTGCCGATGGCGTCCTTCCACTGCATCTGGCGCAGCTTATCGGTCGCAGGAATCATGGCCTTTGAGGCTTCCTGCATATCCTTCTCAAAGGAGTTGAAGCTCTCATTCATTGCCGTCATATCGCGGCTGTCCAGGCGGCTGGACAGCGCATCGACCTGCTGACGCAGTTTGCTCTGCACATCCGATAGAAACTTCGCCTGGTCCTCACCGGACTTGCGCGTGGCCGCCTTGTCGTTCTGCTGCTTCCACGTCTGTGCAATCAGTTCTTTCTCGCGGCGGGAGATCTCGCCCTGGTCCTGTCTTCCTCCACCGCCACCACCGCCTCCTCCACCGCCGGCCTGCGATTGCGAGAACTCGCGCTCAAATGGATCCGCCTGGATGAAGCTGATCTCGGTCTTCGATTCAGCATGCCCGTCGCGGGCCGTAGCGTAGAGACTGATGACGTCGCCCGGCTGCATCTTGAAGCTCTCAAGATTCAACATCTGCGAGCCGTCCGCCTGACGTAGGC
>JAEKKE010000576.1 GCA_019510535.1 Acidobacteriota bacterium | reverse complement strand
ACGGCGCAAGATAGGACTGTGTGACCGGAAGCGAGATCCCCGCGATTGCCTTCCATGGCTCTTCCTGCTGCGCGACGGCGCGCCACTCTTCCATCAGCTCTGCCAGCGCCAGAACCCGAAGAAGCTCCGCCGGCTCCAGTGCAGCACCGGGAATCCGCGCCTTCTCCAACATGGGGCCAGGAGCGAAGACCGCGGTGAAATAGAACGCGGCGCCGCTTGCCAGATACAGCCGCACCTCGGCGATGCAGTCCTGCTGTTGCGCGATCCAGGCGGGATCAATCGAGGGCTCGAGGGCGAGTATACGGTCGCGTCCCGCTGCTGAACCGGTCAGCCGCGCTATCTGCTCCCGCAGCCGCTGCCACTCCAGGGCGGCCGCACTTGTCTCGCGTAAGATACCCACTTCTCTATGGTAGATGGGTTGGGGTAGATGCGCTGGGGGTGGGTGCGCCCGACCAGTACGCATTGCGCGCATGCACTGTCAACTCCGGATGCGCCGGTAGGCGTACGTCAATCCGATGCAGGCCTTCTTTGCCGGAGATGGGTTGGAAACTCAGCAGATACCGGTTGGGCAGGTGATTGGCAAGAATTGCCATCTGCTTTTCCAGCTCGGCCCGATCGTCGAAGCGAAAGCTCTCCCCACCCGACAACTCGGCCATTTCAGAGGCGGCATTCTTTTGCAGGGCGCGGAAGGCCATCCCCAGAGGGGTTCCCAGATCGAAGGTCCCCATCGCCAACGGCGCGATCAGACTCAGCGCATACGGAGGATTCGCATGGCGTGGGCCTTTCAGAGAGTCGAGCAGGCTCGGTTTTCTCCGGTGAGAAGGTCAGGCTGTACACCTCCACGTTGTTCTCACTCATCTTGCGCAGCAGTTCATGGACCGGTGTTTTACTGGCGGTGTCCTGCGGCTGACTCAACAGCAGAATCACCCTGCGCGTCGTCTGCGGCAGAGCCGCCAGAAGATCGACGCCTGTGCTCACCGCATCCAGAATCGCCGCGCTGCCATCACCCACCTCCGGCGCCTGAATCGGGGCATGCAGCCTGCTGACATCACGGGAAAAGCGAAGCACTCCTTCCGGCTTACTATCAAAGGTCAGCAAACCGAACCGGCAATCGGCTGCGCCGGCCACATACTGCAACATCGTCTCCAGGGTGCTGTAGTTGCGGAACTGCCGCGGCGCAGATCCTCCGGTTTGCATTACCACCAGTACCGCCAGGGGCTGCGAGGAGCGATCTTCCAGGCGAAGGTTCATCGCCGCTCCGTCGTCGGTGAGGACGAAGTCCTTTGCGGTCAATGGCTCCGGCAGCAGACCGTCTTTGCCGGTCACCAGCACCGGCACCAGTACAAGCCTGGCTTCACGCCGAATGATCGGCGAATCCTGTGCCGAGGCTCCGGCTGTGAGTGCCCACAACAGAATGCAGACGACATTCGAACGCATGTTCATGAAACGCATGTACCGCTCCATCGTGAGCTTCGCCTATAGTGCGCGGGAGTAGAATTCCCCGCAACGGAACTCGTCGTCTCTTCGCTGCGTATCTCTGACTGGTTCAAAGGAGGCGCGAACAATGACCTGCGC
>JAEKKE010000596.1 GCA_019510535.1 Acidobacteriota bacterium | reverse complement strand
CTCAGCAAGAGTGGTGACCTCTTCGCGGACGACCGTAATGCCTGGATGTGCGGCGATGGCATCGGCGACGCGACGCGAGAACTCCACGCGGTCAACCGCAAGGGCGTGCCCGGCGGGGACGGCAGTGGCATCGGCCTCCGTCAACAAGAACGAGCCGGCACGGCGCATCTCCTGTTTGAGGAGCCAGGGGGCGGTATTCTCACTCTCGCTCTTCAGTGAGTTAGAGCAGACGAGCTCGGCGAAGTCGCTGGTCTGATGCGCCTCAGTAGAGCGATGCGGCCGCATCTCGAAGAGCGTGACCTCGCAGCCGAGGGATGCGGCCTGCAATGCCGCTTCTGGCCCGGCGAGACCGCCGCCGATAACGTGAACCTTCTTCATACGGAGAACTTCTTTGCCAGCGCCGGCAGCTCGTCGCCATCGACGCGCATGATGCGCCAGGGATGGAGCATCTTTGCCCCAATGGACTCATAGAACTTGATGGCGGGCTCGTTCCAGTCCAGCACATGCCACTGGAAGCGATCGCCCCGTTCAGCGGCAATGGAAGCAACCTTGGAGATGAGCGCTTTGCCGATCCCGTGCCGGCGGAACTGCGGGCGCACGAACAGGTCTTCCAGATGGATACCCGCGTTGCCGCGCCATGTGGAATAGAACGGGAAATACAGAGCCATACCGGCGGGTCTTCCCTCCCACTCGGCGATCAGGCACTGAAACACGGGACGGTCGCCAAAGCCATCGCGAAGCAGGTCTTCGGCGGTCGCAATGGCGGCGTGGGGTTCGCGTTCGTACTCGGCGAGCTCGCGGATGAAGGCGAGCATCTCCGGGACATCGGCGGGCGTTGCTTCACGGATCGTTAACATACAGCGCAGAAACCAGTTTACGGCTTCTTCGTGCCGGACACAGGCGGCGAATACTTCGCCAGCGGAATTTCAAAGGCATACAGCTCGCGGTTGCCTTTTTTATCGAAGACCATGACCTCCTTCACATAAATCTGTCCGGTACTGAAGGGCTGCTTGATTCCCTCCAGGTCATAGATCAGATAACCGGAAACAGTGCTATGCGGCGCCACCAATGTGGAGCGAAATCCGAACTGGTCGAAGTCGAGAGCGATATTCGACTCAACTGCCCGGTAACTCCGCCAGTAGACTGTAAGACGACGGTAGAGTTCCATCTCCGTCGCGGCCGGGATACGGTCGTTATTACTGGAGATGAAGTGCACTCGCACCTCATCCAGCGTCAGCGTATGGTCGGAATCATTGGTGATGACGATGCGGATGGGGAAGAAATCTTTTTCTTGATAATGCTCGCGAAAGAACGGGCAGCGCTGTACCGTATCGCAAGGCTCTGCCGCGACGGCAACTTTCTCGTCGGCATGAATATCGACCGCAGCGTACGCCCTCGCTTCCTGGGCTGGTGGTGCGATACGGTCAGCGGCAAAGGCAGTGAAAGTGATACCAAAAAAGCTCAGCAGAAAAAACCGGAACATTGCCCTTTAGGCTATGTCTTTTAGCGCCATAAGACTACGGTTTTTCTGACTTGAGAGAGCGGTAGCTCTTCTTGAGTGCGATCTGGAAGGCGAAG
>JAEKKE010000368.1 GCA_019510535.1 Acidobacteriota bacterium | reverse complement strand
AGCAGCAATATCTCCAGACGCAGGCCGCTCGTTTGTGCGAACGGCTATAAGGAGAGCACTCAAATGTGGGCGGGAAATTCGGGGCTCCAGCGAACTTGATTCGCTGGGCCGAAGCCCGCTTCTCCCACCTGAACAAAAGCCCTATCGATAGTTCTCCGGATGCACATCCATCGAAGCCGGAGGGAATGTCTCCGGCTTCGCACCAAGCTGCGTGTTGGGCGTATCCCCCATCGTCAGCTCCAGCGTGTCGCCCTGCGTCAGGTCGGTGTGACGGAACCAGACATGATCGAGCGTCTTTCCGTTCAGCTTGATCGCTTGCACATACTTATTCTGCTTCGACGCGCCCTTCGCAACGATCACGAAGTCCTTGCCGTTCTGCAGATGGATCGTCGTCTTCTCAAAGACGGGGCTGGCGATATCGTAGGTAGGCACCGAGGGTGTGACGGGGTAGAAGCCGATCATTGAAAAGACGACGAACGCACTCATACCTCCTCCGTCTTCGTCACCGGGAATGCCTTGCAGCGTGTCGGTAAAGAAAGCATCGAGCAGCATGCGAACCCGCTCCTGCGTCTTCCACGGAGCTCCCAGGCGATCGTAGATGTAGGGAATCGCGAAGCTGGGTTCATTGCCCATGGAGAACTGTCCCACCATCGAGGTGGAGTCAGGGAACTTTGCCTGAAACTCGTACTTAGACCGTCCCAACGGTTCCCGGAAGAGCTGATCGAGATTTGCCTCGGCCTTCTGCGTGCCACCCATCAAGGAGACCAGGCCGGCATAGTCATGGGCGACGTCCCAGGTATAGGTATAAGCATTGTTCTCGTCGTAGAAGTCGCGCCCGCCCATGCCTCCACCGAACTTCGGGTCCATGGGCTCAATCCAGTTGCCGGCATCATCTTTCGGCCACATCAATGACTTGTCGGTGCGGAAGAGGTTTCGGTAGTTTCCGGCGCGCTTCATAAAGAGCGTTTCGTCTTCCGGCTTCTTCAACTCGCGCGCAAGCTGCGCAATCGCCCAGTCATCGAAGCTGTTGCCCAGCGTGACCGGAACCGGCTGACGTTTCTCGAAGGGATGTACCTGTGCGACGGTTTCAGTTTCGCCAGGGCGTAGCGCCGGCATGTAGCCGTGCTCCGTATAGAAGTCATCGAGCGACGTCTTGGAGCCTAGTCGCCAGGGAAGCAGCGTGGTTTCCAGCGACCGCTTGCGAATACCGTCATAGGCAGTGGGCAGATCGAAGTTGCGTACCCCTTTGAACCACGCATCTGCAAACCACGGAGCGGAGTGGTTGCCGTTCATGCACGCATATGGTCCGGTCAGAATGGCAAAGGTCGGCATGATGCCGCTCTGTTGATACATGCGCACATACGATTGCAGTTTGTCCGCTTCCATCTCCGGATTGAGGATGGTCTGTAATGGCTCCAGCGCGCGGAAGGTATCCCACAGCCAGTTATCGACATAGAACGGACGGCGATCGGTGTGGACCTTGTGATCGAAGCCGCTGTAGTACTGGCCGTCTTCGGTGATATTGATCATCCGCTCCGAGCTGCGATAGAGCGCGGTATAGAAGACTCTCTTCTGCGCCTCAGTGCCGCCCTCGACTGCAATACGTCCCAGCGTCTGGTTCCAGCGGGCTTTGCCGGCGGCCTTGATGCTCTCGAAGTTTGCCGATGGAATCTCATGCTGCAGGTTCTTCTTCGCCTGCTCCACGCTGATGAACGAAATGCCGTAGCGGAACTCGAGCGCACCGGAATTAGAAGCGATAGCGAGGCTCTGTTTGTTGCCTGCTTCATGAGAGGTGGCGCTGACCGGCTTGCTGAACTCGCCATATACATACGCCTTCATTCCATCGAAGCGCTCCTCTCCTTCGACGACGTTTCCGTCGTGGACCGCGAGGGTTCCAGCAATGCGATTGGCAAGTACCAGGCCGGCTTTGCCGGAAGGGAAGGTAAAGCGGAAGTAACCGCAGCGCTCGGTGGCCGTAAACTCCGTGACGACCCCTGAGCTCCGCAACCGCGACGCGTAGTAATACGGAGTCGTTGTCTCCTGATCGTAAGCAGCAGCGGTGCCGTCGCCGGGCATGATGCTGAACAACTCGTTGATGCGATGTGAATTGATCGTCAACGGAAAGGAATGAATCTGGTCGTCCATCGCATCAGACCGTAGCGGATACATCCGCACCATGCTGTTGGGCAGGTAAACGGCCGGACGCGTCGGGACAAGCAGGATGCCTACGTTGCCGATCGTCGGATCGACATACTCCACCTGCGCGTGCATCGAAACGGTTGCAACAAAAAGAGCGGACAGGCAGGCGATGCGAGACAGAAGCTGCTTTGCGGGGATCAGCAGTGCCACGGGAAACCTCATGTTATCGAGTGCCAGATCATCATATAGTCCCTTCCCGTCAGTCATGTTTTCATCCTGAGCGGAGCGAATGATCTGCTGCTTTCCCCATTCTTTGGGGACTGCTACACTCGTATCGCACACCAAGGGTGCACCCCGTCCGCGGAAAGGGATTATCCCACCTTTGCTTTTGCGTGATCTCACAACCCACTCTCTTCTCGCCCGACGAAGCGGATCGCGGGCCCATAAGAAGGAGTGAGTTATGTCCATCCGCGAACTTCCCGCGCGCCCTAACCTCGAACACCTTAAGAACCAGGCACGTACGCTGCTGCAGCAATCGCAGGCTGCGGACTCGTCCGCGACCGCGCGCTTCCGTGCCTGTGGTGTTACCTCGCCGAAACCCAAACTCGCCGATGCGCTGCATGTCATTGCTCGCGAGTATGGCTTCGATACCTGGCCCGCACTCAAGCTCCACGTCGAACTTGCTTCGGAAGATGCGATGAAGGCGCTCTCTGCCGCCATCAAATCCAATCAGGCGGCGCTTGTCCGCGAGGTGGTGACCCGTCATCCCTCGCTCAGGGCAACAATTAACGAGCCTTTACCGGACTACAGCTTCGATGCGCCTGCCATTGTCGCTGCGGTGCAGCGCAGCAACCGCGAGATGATCGATGTTCTGCTCGATGCCGGAGCCGATATCAACGCGCGAACCCGCTGGTGGGCGGGCAGCTTCGGCGTGCTTGATTCTTCCGGCACTGAGCTTTCCACTTACCTCATCTCACGCGGAGCGACAGTGGACATCCATGCCGCCGCGAGACTGGGCATGATCGATCGCGTCCGTGAGCTGCTGGCGGCCGATCCGAAGCTTGTTCATGCCCGTGGAGGCGATGGGCAACTCCCGCTGCACTTTGCGGCAACGTATGAGATTGCCTCTCTTCTGGTTCACCGTGGCGCGGAGATCGATGCGCGCGATATCGATCATGAGTCCACTGCCGCCCAGTACATGGTCTGCACACGGCAGATGCTGGAGTGGCGTGAGCCTTACCGGCACGACGTCGCTCGCTTTCTGATCGAATTCGGAGCGAAGACTGACATCCTGATGGCATCGGCCATCGGCGATCTGTCGCTGGTAGAGCGCATTCTCAACCATGATCCTGAAACCATTCGCACCACGGTCAGTGAACGTTACTTTCCCAAACAGAATCCGCATTCCGGTGGATCGATCTATTTCTATGGTTTCGGGATGACCAAGTCGCCGCATATGATCGCGCATGAGTTTGGTCACACCGCGGTCTTCGATCTGCTGATGCAGCGCAGCCCGGCGTGGCTTCGCCTGATCAACGCGGCTGAGATCGGGGAAGACGCTCGCGTGCAGAACATTCTGTCGGAGCATCCCAACTTGTTTCAGAAGCTCTCTCCGAATGCTGCCCGCCGCATCGTGGGGACGGCGGTGCGCAACAACGCCCGTGCCGTGGAGCTTCTGGTTGCGAACGGATGGCCCGCAACCGCCACGCTTGAGAACAACCAGACCGCGCTGCACTACGCCGCGTGGCATGGCAATCTCGAAATGGCGAAAGCACTGCTGGGGCACGGCGCCGTGGTCAATATCTTCGAGACGGAACATGGAGGCAGCCCGCTTGCGTGGGCGTTACATGGCTCACTGAATAGCTGGCATCGCGAAAAGGGTGATTATCCGGGAGTCACACGGGCGCTGCTCGCCGCAGGTGCGCAGATTCCTAAGCCGGAACGACCGCTCGAGGCCACGCCGGAAGTGCTGGAGATTATCGAACAGCACAAGGAACAATAGTAGGGCGTATCGATAAATTCGTTCGAGCCAATACTCTCGTTGTCCCATTCTTCGCGGCTTTATCGCGAAGGGTGGGGCGGCGGCGAACTCGTTCGCTGGGTTTTGCGTGGGGTATCGCGCTCCGCGCGGTCGTAGTTCTATACCTCCAACCTCGATTTAGAAGAGATTGATACGAGTGCTTACGAAAGTGAAGGCCGGGCTCATGTCCCCGACGGACACCACCCCAACGAACAAAGTTCGTTGGGGACCCCGGACATTGGGGCACCCAGTGCATGGGCGGTGTTCTTCATATTGCTCTCCTTTTGCGAAATGAGTCGGTTAGCGACGCAGGAAGCGAGGAAAGAGCTCTGGCATACGAGGGCTTAGATAAATCATCAGAACACAGCACACCAGGCTGAATCCCCAGACTGGCGACGAGAATGAGACGGCTGCAGCTGTAGCGAAGATGAAAAGCGCGATGTACGACCGTATCTTCGCAACACGCCTCATCCGTGGAGCAATGTCGATCTCGGTTGCCTGCGCGAACGCAGTCCGCTCGAAGGCGATGTAGGCAATCTCGACCAGGACGAAGACCAGCGCATAGACAAAGACCGGAGCCGCCGCGAGTCTGGAGCCGGCCATCCATCGGGTGGTAACAGGCACCAGCGAAATCATGAAGAGGTGAGCGAAGTTCCACCAGATCAGCTGCGGCGTCGCGATTCGTGCAAAACGGAAGAGGTGATGGTGGTTGACCCAGATAATGGCGATGAACAGATAGCTGACCGCATAGCTCAGCAACAAGGGCCAGAGAGGAGCCAGCGCACGCAGCGTCGGCTCCTCCGGTGGTTTCAAGTCCAGCACCATGATGGTGATGATGACGGCGAAGACTCCGTCAGAGAATGTTGCCAGCCGTTCCGAGGTTGTCTTCTTGTCCAGCATGGGCGGTCTCCCTTCAGGCCAGCGTCGACTGTGCAGCTTCCAGAATGATGTCCACAACCTTCTCCGGAGCCGTCAGCAAAGGCGTGTGATCCACGGCAAAGGACTCCATCATGGCGTGCATGCGTTCTGCCATGAAGCGCTGGGTCTTGCGATTGATCATGCGGTCGTCTTCCGCGATGAGATACCACGACGGTTTGGACTTCCATGCCGGAGCGGTAACCGGCTCCTGAATACTCTTCACGGCAATGGGACGCTGCACAGCCCGGGTAACGGCGATCTGCTCGTCAGTGGCGTTCTGCGCAAAGGCCTGTTCGAAGCCCGTGTCCGGCATCCAGATAAAGCCGTCCGCATCGGGCGCGAGTTTCGGAGCGTCAGGATGAGGCTCGTCGCGATAGAAGACCTGGGCAACGGTCTCGCCTTCGTCGGGCGCCAGCGCCGCAATATAGACCAGCGCTTTGACGCGTTCTTCGTGGGCTGTTCCAATCACCGCTCCCGCATAGGCGTGTCCTGCAAGGATGACGGGACCCTCGGTGCGGTCGATGGTGCGGCGCAACGCAGCGGCATCATCGCTGAGTGAGGTAAGAGGTAGGGGCGCAGTGACAACGTTCCAACCCTGCTGCTGCAGTTTGCGGATAACGAGCTCCCAGCTTGATCCGTCGGCCCACGCACCGTGGACCAGAACGATGGTGGCATTCTTCGAGTACGACATGGTGTATCTCCTCTTTGGTTGGTCTTGTAATAGCGAACGAAGTCAGGTGGGGCTAAAGCTCAGCCGAGAACTTTTGTGATCTCTTGCGCGATGAAATCGGCCGAGTCTTCCAGCGCAAAGTGGCCGGTGTCGAGAAGGTGCAGTTCGGCGGCGGGGATATCACGCAGATAAGCCTTTGCGCCTCCGACGGTGAAGAACGGATCGTTCTTGCCCCACACGATCAGCGTCTTTGGCTGCCGGCTGCGGAAGAACTCATGCCACTCGTCGTAGTGCGTGAGGTTTGATTGGTAGTTGTGGAGCAGGTTTAGCTGGATGGCGTCATTGCCAGGACGATCGAGGAAGAACTGATCCACGGTGTAGGAGTCCGGGTTGATGCGGGAGACGTCCTTCACGCCGTGCGTGTACTGGAAGATCGTCGTCTCTTTGGAGAGCAGACCGCGGACCGGCGCCTCTGTCTCCGCATTGCGGTTGGCCCAGAACGGCTTCATCGCGTCGAAGCCCGATCCGATGCCCTCG
>JAEKKE010000367.1 GCA_019510535.1 Acidobacteriota bacterium | reverse complement strand
GCGTGAAGACGTCCAACACCTCACTCGCCTCAAACGCACGTGCCTGATGCACGGCATCCCCAGGCACGATGATGCTGTCGCCGGCCCGCAGTGTGTGATCGCCATCGGGTGTGGTGAGCACGATGTGTCCGCTGACGACGAAGACCAGTTGCTGATGCGGATGCGAATGTGCCGCACCGACCCATCCTGGCTCCATGGTGTGCCGGACGAGCATCATCTCAGGCGTATAGCTCATCACCTGGCGCTTCAGGCCGGGCTCCGGGTTTGTCATCTGATCGTTGTTGCGGTGCACCACATCGCTCATGGCTTCAAGCATACGTGATGCGCCACAATATTCGCGGGAAACCCATAACGGGTGCCCCATGTCCCCATAGGGAATTCGAGCGAAGCTCGAACCGCTTTTTTGTTTGTCATTTCGTAGTGACCAACGGGAACGAAGAAATCTGCTTCTCTACCGAGAACAAAAAGAGCGGTCGCGCATAGCGCGATACCCCACCCTTCGCGATACAGCCGCGAAGAATGGGGCAACGATGTGTTCATTGGCCGAACCGACAACAACACCTACCGGCTGAAGTTGGTCTGCTTCTTCTCCTGCTCGCGTTCCAAGGCGAGCTCAATCAGACGATCGATCAACTGCGGATACGTGAGACCGGTCGCCTCCCACAACTTGGGATACATGCTGATCGAGGTGAAGCCCGGCATGGTGTTGATCTCGTTCAATACGATCTTCGGGTTCTTGATCTTCTTTCCTTTGGCGTTGACGGCAGGCTCCATCAAGAAGTCCACACGCGCCAGGCCGGCGCAGTCACAGGCGCGGAAGGCAGCGATCGCCATCTCACGGATCGTCATCGCTTCGCTCTTGGTAAGCTTCGCCGGGATCACCGGCTCTGAGGTGCTGGTGGAGTCGTACTTCGACTCATAGTCATAGAACTCCCGGTCGGGAACGATCTCGCCGACGACCGAGGCCTCTGGGAGATCATTGCCCAGGACTGCAACCTCAAGCTCGCGGGGCTTCACACCTGCTCCGCCGACACCTTCCTCAATGACGATCTTGCGGTCATACGAAGCTGCAAGGTCCATGGCTGCGGCAAGTTCGCTACGATCGTGCACCTTGCTGATACCGACCGACGAACCAAGGTTCGCAGGCTTTACGAACACCGGGTACTGCAATTTCTTTTCAATCTTGCGGGTGACGCGCTTCGCATTGGAGCTCCACTCGCCGCGCAGCACCGTCACGTGCGGTGTGATGGGAAGCCCCTCAGCGAGGAACATGCGCTTCATCGCGTCCTTGTCCATGCCGGTCGACGATCCCAGAACACCGGAACCAACGTAGGCGATATCCGCCAGTTCAAAGAGGCCCTGGATGGTTCCGTCTTCACCGAAGGTGCCATGCAGGACGGGGAAGACCACATCAAGCCCATGCGCATCTGCGGCGGCCGCAGCCGCAGGTGCGAGCCCCTTGCCTGCCTTCTTCGCCACCGCCTTCACCTTGGGGGCGGGAGGAATGATGGTGACGCCGGCATCGGACTCCTGCATGGCCGTCTCACCCTCCAGCAGAGCCTGAGCCCCTCCACCATTGAGCCACTGGCCCTGCTTGGTGATACCGATGGGCACGACCTCATACTTCTTGGGGTCCAGAGCCTTCAGGATGGAAGCGGCAGAACGTAGCGAGACCTCATGCTCACCACTGCGGCCACCGAACAAAACACCGACGCGAAGCTTCTTTTTCATCACTTATGAGGGTACGGCCTGACGGCAGGTGAAGGAAGTATCGCCAGAGGTTAACCGTTGGGATACCACCGCCAGGTGCTGCAACGACAGTGCAAGAGCATCCGCGAAGGACGCTTTTCAATCTGCATTCACGATCCGTCGGCAACCTGACGCAACCTTACACCCCTCCAATGGAAGACATGGTCCGACTTGCTGCTTTTCCCCTGCTCGCTGCCGCGTCCGCCATTGCTCTTGCGCAAAATTCTGATCCGCTTGTCGACCAGACCATCAAAGCGGGCGGATTTGCCGAGACTGCCACCAGCTTCTGCAAACAGAAGAATGCGCGCAGTGCCCAGCAGTATCAGGCGGCGCTCAGCGAGTGGAAGCAGCGCAACCACTGGGAGGCAATCTCCGCCAAAGCCGAGCCGGGCAAGATGGACGAAGCATCAGCCGGCGCGACACAGGCTCTCAGAAAGCAGGGTAATAAGGCCATCGTGCTGTGCCTGGACCTGCGGAAGACCCTGTCCACGCCGACCTTCGATCCGTCGCAGCAGCACGCGCAGGAGCTGGCCCAACTGGCTGAAGGAGGTTCAACATCAGCTGCCCCTGCAACCGTGCAGGCCGCCCAGCCAGAGCAAACGCAGCACGCTACGACGGCGGAAGAAGCTCCGTCTCCACTAGCGCCCGCTGCTGGAAGCACAGCGCCAGTCGCGCCCCCCACGATGGCCACAGCACCGAGCGGCCCTGGCCAGGTCGGCGACGCCAGCTTCACCGTGCCCGTGACCTGGCGGCCTGGCAAAGCGACGGCAACTGAAGCTCTCTATCAACGGCCGACCAAAGATCGCGACCCGTACGCGGCCTGTTTCCCGGGAAACCACCCGAGCTGAAGTACATCTACCCGGCGATGACGCGCACCGGTCTGCCTGCCTTTCACGTCAGAGACGGCAGCCAGCTTCGCTCCGGAAAGTCCGCTGCATTGCGTGCAGTCGGCATGCAACTGCCGGGAAACCAGATCTTTGTCATCATGCTGCTCTCCACCGACCACTACGGCGGTCTCTACGACGCGGAGAAGGATCTGACCACTGTCGTCTCCTCACTGACGTTCCGCACGCAAAACGGAGTTCGCCCCTGGGATCCGTTGGTGAATCACGGCAGCGGCAATGCCGCCGGCCTCTACTGGTACACCACCCTTACGAATACGCCCAACGCCTTCGGAGGCATGGACATGAGGGCAGAGCGCAAGTACGTCGTTCTGCTCCCCGGAGGCCGCGCCTATCGTGACCTTCCCGATGGCGGCCATGTACTCGATATGGATTTCGCTTCGCTTTGCCGCGACCCGAAGAAGATGAGTAACTGCGGCAGCTACGACCTGCAGGGCGGCGGAGTGAAGTTCCGCTGGCCTGACGACTTTGGCCTGATGGCAGAGAGCACCGGGAGTTACATCGCCGGGCGCTCCCTGGAGAGCGAGGGGAGTAAGTATAACTACGCTGCCCCGGTAAACGGCGATCTCAAGTTGACCGGACGATACCGCAGCTTCTTCGCATCCGTGGGCCAAACAGCCTTCAGTTCGGGCTCCGTCTCGTCCGAGAAGTTCATTACGTTCACGCCGGATGGCCGCTACCAGAAACAGGGCTTCACCGGGGCCAGCTTCTCCAATACCGGCGCGCAAGGAACGGTCGGTGGCAAGCACGCTCCCTCACAGGGGACCTATCAGATCAATGGATACACGATGACGCTACAACCGATGAATGGCCCTTCGGAGAGCTATACGGTTGTCTTCGAAGAACAGGGCCAGCATCCAGGTTCGGTGTTTATTGATGATGAAGCGTATCTGGGGAAGTAAAAAAAAAATGAATAAGTGAATGATTGAATGATGTTGCTCAATACGCGTCTTTGCTCTGGATGAAGCTCTGCGGTGTGCCGTCTTCGGGATTCACGAAGTGAATGTCCGTGGGCTCACGACGAGGTGTATCGATAGCGAGAAAGACAACTGGCCCTTCGAAGATCTCGGGCATGGCATGCACCGTCTCCTTCTTGAAGACAAGGAAGGTTCCCGGACCGAACTCGCTGATGTCTTCCGGACTCTCCATCCAGAAGGTGCCGCGACCCGAGATCACGTAGAGATGTTCGTTGCTCAGCTTGTGAAAGTGAGCCGGCGTCGGACGGTAGACACGAAAGATGCGCGTGCTCGCCTCCGGCTCATCGGTCATGTAGTGATCGAGGAGAAGAGATGCCGCTTCGTCTGGAAAGGAATGGGCAATCGCAGTCGTATCAAACCGACCTGACTTACTCTTCTCTGCCATCTCTTCTCCTCAACCGGTTACGGATAGATCCTGTTCAGAGTACGAGCAAACGGAATCGTTTCGCGCACGTGGTCCAGGCCGCAGACCCACGCCACCACACGCTCAATCCCCATGCCGAAGCCGGCGTGCGGCACTGAACCGTACTTACGCAAGTCCAGGTACCACTGGAAGGCTTCGAGCGGCAGCTCGTGAGCTTCGATACGGCTCTTCAGCAGCTCGTAGCTGGAAACGCGCTGGCTGCCGCCGATGATTTCGCCGTAGCCTTCTGGCGCCAGCACATCCAGGCACAGCGCCTTGGTCGAGTCCTTCGGGTCGGGTTCCATGTAGAAGGCCTTTACCGCCGCCGGATAACGATGCACCATCACCGGGCGATCGAACTGGCTGGAGATGTAGGTCTCATCCGGAGATCCGAAGTCATCGCCGTAGGTATGCGGATGCTCGATGGCGCCCTTCTTGTACGCCTCTTCCAGCATGGCGTGGGCTTCGTCATAGCTGATCTTCGGGAAGGGAGCCTGGATGGCCTCAAGCTTTGCCACATCGCGCTGCAGCACCTTCAGATCTGCCTGGTGGCCTTCGATCACGCGCTTCACGATGTGCGAGACGAAGTTCTCCGCCAGCTCCATCAGGCCATCGAGCTCTAGATACGCAACCTCTGGCTCGATCATCCAGAACTCGGTCAGGTGGCGGCGGGTCTTCGACTTCTCTGCGCGGAAGGTCGGGCCGAAGCTGTAGACCTTGCCCAGCGCCAGCGCCGTGGCCTCGATGTAGAGTTGGCCACTCTGCGTCAGGTAGGCCTTCTCCTGGTCGAAGTAGTCCATCTCGAAGAGCTCTGAGGTGCCCTCACAGGCGTTCGGCGTCAGGATAGGCGGATCGGTGCGGATGAAGCCGTTGGTATCGAAGTACTCCTGCGCCGCGCGCATGATGGTGGCGCGGATACGCAGAATGGCCGACTGCCGCGGCGTGCGCACCCAGAGATGACGATGCTCCATCAGGAAGTCGATGCCATGTTCCTTGAGCGAGATGGGGAAGGGCGTCTCTTCAGGGATGCGGTGGATGACCTCGACATTTTCGACATCGAGCTCGAAGCCCGAGGGAGCGCGCTTATCCGCACGCACCTTGCCGATGACGACCACCGATGACTCCTGCGTCAGGTGCTTGATGGTCGTGAAAACCTCTTCCGTCACAGCCGCCTTGGGCACAATGCCCTGGATGGTGCCGGTGCCGTCGCGGAAGATGGGAAAGAGGAGCTTGCCGCTCTCGCGAAGGTTATAGAGCCAGCCGCGCAGGGTGACCGTCTGCCCTTCATGTTGGGCCAGCGAGGCGATGGTAGCGAGGGGAGCTGCGGCGACTGCGGAATCACTCATTGCGGATTCCATTCTAGCCCCGCAAGTCGCGCTTATCGCGTGACCGACCTCAGAACATCCAATTGCCCTCGAACTGGGTGCCCCATCCGTTGCGGAGCAATGGGTGGGTTATTTGCGAGGAGATCGAAAGAAGCAGATTTCTCCGCTTGCGCTACGAAATGACAAACAAAAAGACGGTTCGAGCTTCGCTCGAATGTTCACCCCAACGAACAAAGTTCGCCGGGGACCCCGAATGTCCCACATAAGCTTCGCGTATGTGGGGCACCCGGTGTATGGACTCCGCCCTAGACTCCCAGGAGCTTCCAGGCCTCTACGGCCTTCCGTGACGCCGTCTCGACGGTCTCATGCAGCTCGTGGGTGATCTCCAGGACGCCGATCGGTGTCTGCGGAAGAGCGGCAATCAGCTCAGCAGCCTTCTTCCAGTCGATTCCACCGCTGCCGGGCCACAGGTGCTCGTCCCGTGTGCCCTGATTGTCGTGCAGGTGCAGTTCGCGGATACGCGTCGCCAACAGCGTCAGAGCCTCTTCTATGCCGTTGGGACGCAGATGACAGTGCCCCAGGTCCACGCAGATGTTCACGGTGTCGAAGTGGCCCACGTGCAGGATCTCCAGCAGATGTTCCGGCGAGGTGACGTCGTTGTCCAGCGTCTCGATCAGCGTCTTGATGCCGAGCGGTCCAGCAAAGGCTTTTATATGTTCGATAGCCGACAGAGAGTTCTCCAGGGCGCGCGGCGACCAGGTGTCGCCCTTCTGGCCCAGGTGCAGCACGATTGACTCGAAGGGAATGAAGTCCGCCGACTCCAACGAGCGCTTGATCTCGTCCATCGCCTGTATGCGCTTGGATTTGTCCGGATCGATGAGATTAACCGTCTGCGACAGGTCGCGGGACCAGTGCGCCCGGTCGTGCAGCGGCTGGTGTAGCGTCGCCAGCACATTGTTCGAACGGAACCAGTTCCCCAGCTCACGAGTGGTGGAACGGTCTGTGTAATCAAAGTGATGGCGCGCGGCGAAGACCTCAATAGCCTCCGCTCCCCCGGACGCAAGGGCGTCGAGGAGGCCAGGATGGAGCCGCTGCTCCAGAAAAACGTGTGTGGAAATGGCCCTAATCATCCGAACATTTGACGATATAGCTTACCCAAGGTTGCGCAAAAGTGGTTTGTTTGGTTCATGATTCACCCGGACAGAACCATGGCGCCTGCGCAACATGATTGAATGGTGAGTCGTGGAGGAAATGGGATGCGCCGCTTTGCTGTAATCGCCCTTGGATTGAGTGTAGGTGTGGCCTGGTGCCAGGCTCCGGCAAGTGAACAGAACCCCGTACCGGAGCAGCAGGTGGTGAAGCCTGCCGATGCCGCCGCCCCGGCGACCCCAGTCTCCGTACCGGTACAGAAGCCGCCGGTGCCGGACCAGATCTCCATGCCGACCGACAAGACCATCGCCGGTCTGCAGGGCCGCGTCCTGGACTTTGCCCAACTCAGCCGCTACCGCGAAGACAATGCCAAGCTCGCGCCTCCGGCTCCCGGCGAGAAACGGGTGGTCTTCTATGGCGACTCCATCACCGACGCCTGGGGACGCCGCAGCGGAAAGTTCTTCCCCGGCAAACCCTGGATCAACCGCGGCATCAGCGGACAGACCACCCAACAGATGCTCATCCGCTTCCAGCAGGATGTGGTTCACCTGAAACCCGTCGCCGTGGTCATTCTTGCCGGAACCAATGATGTTGCCGGCAACACCGGCCCGGAAAACCTGCAGATGATTCAGGACAACATCACCAGCATGGTAGCCATCGCCAAAGCGAACGACATCCGTGTAGTGCTGGCCAGCGTGCTGCCGGCAAAGAAGTTCAACTGGAACCCTGACGTCCAGCCCGCCGAAACGATCCGCGCAGTGAACCAATGGATCGAGCAATACTGCGCGAAAGAAAAACTCACCTTCCTGAACTACTATCCCGCGCTGGTCGACAACGAAGGCGGTATGAAGGAAGACCTCGCCGCAGACAAGACCGTACATCCCAACGACGCCGGATACGCAGTGATGGAGCCGCTGGCGCAGGCAGCGGTTGAGAAAGCACTCAAGTAAGAGTTAAAAGTTAAAAGTTGTAAGTTAAAGCGTTAAGGCGTGGGCAGCAAGAACATTGTTCTTTCACCCATGCCTTCGCTTTGTGTTTTGGTGAGGTGAATCATTCGCCTTGCCTATGCGTTAACACTTTAACTTTTAACTTTCAACTTTTAACTCTTACTTCAGTCCAAATTAGCGATGAATTGCTCAAGCAGCGAATTGAATCGTAGAGGCTGTTCGAGATTGGGCAAGTGCCCAACGCGAGGCAGGACCGCAAGGCTGCACCTGGGAATCAGAGCCTGCATGGCTTGCCCCTGCGCTTCGGACGAATAAGAGTCTTCATCTCCAAGCACGATCAGACAAGGAAAGGTGAAGTCACGCAGGGCATCGCGGTAGTCACGACGCATCGCGCGCCCTCTCACCGCGGCGGCCGCAGATTGCGGGCTGGTGGCGCAGATCATGCTGTACACCGACGCAGCAAGGTGAGGCATCGCCGTGATGGAGCTCTTGCCGATCAGTCTTGGCAATATCTCACACCCCACGAGCGCCATCCCGTCTTGTTCCATTCTTTCCGCTGTTCGGAGGCGGTCGGCGACGCCTTCTTGTGTCTCTGCTTCTGCAAAGGTGGCCGCTAATACCATTCCCTCCACACGATCGGGAAATCGCCGTCCGAACTCCATGGCAATCTGTCCGCCCATCGACAGCCCGACAACAATCGTCTTGGAAATTTTCCGTTCGTCGAGGATCTCCGCCAGATCGGAGGCAAATTGTTCCTGAGTGACCGGCCCGTCCGGTAAGACCGGAGAATCGCCATAGCCCCTTAGATCGGGGACGATCAGCCGGTGACGATCGCGCAACGCATCAACCTGGGGTTGCCACATCGAGCGGTTGAATGGATGCCCGTGAATGAAGAGTATGCTGCGCGGACCCGCGCCGATATCGTCGACCCAGGTCATACCCATCTCCCCTCAAAGTTGCAAATGAAACCAATGGACTTGTTCATGAAGCAAACGTAGCGTTACCGGTTCTGTAATGCCTAATCCTGGGGATCATGCTTCTCGCCTTATCCATGAGTAATACTCATGGAATGGGAGTGACTCACAAGAAGATCAGCACAGCCGAGATCGAATTGCTCATGGCGCTCGGCAGCAGAACGAGTTTCACCAGCGTTGCAGCCGATCTTGGTATCACTCAGTCGGCTGTCTCCAAAGCAATCGTGGCGTTAGAGGAACGATATGGCTTCGAGTTGGTCGTTCGCGGACGGAGCGGTTGTGTTCCAGGCAAAGAACTGCAGCGCCTGCGTCCTTTACTGCGACAGGCCCATCAGGCCCTTGGTGCAGTTGAGGGGGAGCTGGCAGGCCGAGGTGCGTCCATGTCCGGCAGCATCCGCATTGCGGGGTTCCGGAGCG
>JAEKKE010000366.1 GCA_019510535.1 Acidobacteriota bacterium | reverse complement strand
AAAGGCGACTTCAAGGCAGGGGCCTGCGCATGCGCCGTAGAAAAGGGCAACAGAAGAAAGATGGCCAGGGATGCGCGGGAACGCATGCACCCACGGTAGCAGGTGACGGGCCGCAAAGGGAGCGAAATATATACAACGAAACCTTGCGACGTTAGGGTTTCGGCGGGATTGGCTTCTTTGGAAAGTCGGCAGTGCTGAGTCTCCCGATGCGGCCTTTTGGCCCCACAACAAAGGGCAGCGAGAGCGCGTTCCAATCGTTACTCCTCTCGGTGTCGGTGCTCACCGGCTGCCAGGTCTTTCCGTCGTCATACGAAATGTCCGTGCCGTTCGGGCCGACTGTGAGAAAGGCTTGCAGGCGGTTCGACCAGGCGACCGAACTGCGATAGCCGTGCGGGGGCTTTGTCGATAGGGTCCATGTTTTGCCGTAATCCGCAGACCAGGCTGCGGTCTTGACCGGCGATTCTGGAGTCTTATAGTCACCGCCAACGGCTACGAGCGTTTTATTTGGACGGAAGGCCAGGGAAAAGATACCTGCAGTAGAGACTCCCTGAGCCATCGGAACTTCGATCTTGTCCGTGAACTCGGTGCACGGTTCGCAAGATGAATTACTTTCATCGCGAAGGCGATAGACATAAGCGTGTTCGGGAATATCGCCGGCCCACCAGCGCGAATACTTCCAGCCAGGCTCTTGTACATCGTTTTTCAGTATCAACAAAGTTGAGTTGCTGGCAGCGAAGCTGGAGGTTCCGCGATCCACTTCGAGATTCGATCTCCAGGTGACGATCTCTGGTGTTTGATCATCGAGGTCCCGGATGTCAAGCATGACACTCTTGCCGTTAATTGAATCGCCCATGACCCAAACGTCATCTTCTGTTTCGGCGTAGAGTGCATCCCAAAAGCCTTCCGGCTCGGTGTTCGTGATTGCCAGTTTCCAGTGTTTACATCCATCATTTGTCTTGTAGATCCGCGACGCATCTCCCTTGCCGCTGGACATCACGATCGCTGTCTTATCGTCAAAGCCCTGAACCCCACGGAAGTCCAGCTTCTCTGCGTCCGGAGGAACAGCGCATGCCAGCCAGTGTTCACCACCATCAACGGTGCGCAGCACCGTGCCATTCGTGCCGGATGCCCATGCGACGTTATCGCTTACTGCGTGAATGCCGCGGAAGCTGGCAGTGGAGTTGGATTGCTGCAACGTGAACTGGGCCGAGGCCGTGGCTGTAAAAAGCGCGAGAGCGAGCGTGAGGCGCATAAGTAGCGTGAGGCGCATGAGCCACGTTAGCAGCAGGTATGGTCAGTCATCCAGCCGTTACTCATGCCGCAGTGCCGCAACAGGGTCCAAGCGGCTGGCGCGCCAGGCGGGCAGAAGGCCTGAGACCAGACCTACAATCGCCAGAATGCCGAAGGAGATCAGCGCGATCATCAGATTGGGTCGCAGAATGATGTCGCCTTCACTGTTCGCCGTTTTGTACATATCCGAATAGAGGGGCATGGGCGGGATGATATGGGCGATAACGATCGCGGCGATCATCCCGAGGATGCCTGCAAGGAAGGTTAGCGTCAGGCCTTCGAGAAGAAACTGTGCGAGGATATCGCGCCGTCTGGCGCCGAGCGCCTTCTGCAGCCCGATCTCTCGCGTCCGCTCGGTTACAGAGACCAGCATGATGTTCATGACGCCGACGCCGCCAACGCCGAGTGTCATCGCTCCAATGATGCCCAGCAGCACTTCAAGCGCGGTGGAGAACTGCATGATCTCGCCAGAGTCTTCAATCGTGTCCCATGTGGAGAATGCTTTATCGTCAGCCGGATTGAAGTGGTGGCGCGAGGCAAGAATCGCGCGAACAGCACTGGTTGCCTTCTTGTGCAGCTCTGGCGAGAGCGGTTGATAGACCAGCGACGAGGGATCGCGGACGTTCTCCAGATCGCGCAGTGTAAAGAAGGGGAGGAAGACGTTCTCATTGTCAGGACCGTTGTTGGAGGAGTCCTGAATCTTGTTCCGCAATACTCCGATCACGGTAAAGGTCTGTCCGTTGACCTGGACCGTCTGCCCAACCGGCGGGTATCCGTTGAAGAGCTTTTGCGCGGCATGGGGCCCGAAGATCGCGACCTTGCGGTGTTCCGTGAAATCGTCCGGGGCGAAGTATCTACCTTCCTCCACGACCAGTCTGCGCATGCCGTCATATGGAAGCTCGACGGCTTTGACCTGGATATTCACCGCCTTAGCGTTCCACTTAAAGCTGTACGACGTGTCATTCTCGACGGAGAAGGCGCGGATCAGCGGCATCTGTTCCCGAACTGCATCGGCGTCCTCAGCGGTAAGGTGAATCCGCTTGCCGGACCGTTCGCCGCCGGCCTGCATGGAGGTCTGCCCACCCCAGCCCATGATGACGTTATTGCCGATACCGAGAAAGCCCATCAGAACCGTCTGTCCCAGCGCGGCACCGTAGCTGATGAGCAGGACAACAGTGACCAGGCCCCATGCAATGCCCAGCATGGTCAGACCCGAGCGCAAGCGGTTGCGCAGGAGCGACTGGATAGATTGCTGAACGGTTTCCTTGATCTGCATCATAGCGACAAGCTCTGGATGCAGGGTGATACGCAGATCAGGGGAGAGGAGTTCCCCCTAATCAGGCGGTTACGGAATCAAACGATAGCGACGGATAGCGCTCGTCAGCGCGAATCAGTGATTCAATCGCATCACGCGAGTCGATGGCTCCGCGGGCCCCTACCGCAGTACAGTTGCGTGCCGCGGCGGCGCAGGCAAAATCGAGCTGCCGTGTGAGGGTCCAGCCCTGCAGCATGCCGTAAATAAAGCCTGCATGGAAGATGTCACCGGCGCCGGTTGTATCGACAGCATGGACACGATAAGCAGGCCGATAGCAAAAGCACTTACCATCGAAGGCCAGTACGCCATCTGGCCCCAGGGTCGCGGCGGCCAGAGTGTTTCCATAACGGCGCTGCATCTTCTGGAGTGCGGTCTCGAGGTCAGGCTCGTTCATCAGGCGGGAGGGGAAGTCGCGGCTGACGATCAGGTAGTCAATGTTGATTAAAAGGTCATCGATGCCGGGGAACTGAAGATCGAGGTCGGCAACGACGGGAATGTTGGCCTCGCGAGCCCACTGGGCTGCTTGTGTAGCGGCAGCCGTGTCCTGCCCATCGACATGGAGAGCGCGAGCATCGGTGATCCACTCACGGAGGAGCTCCTCCGGCTTTAGTGTAAGGCGGTCATCGCGACGTACGAGCACCGTGCGTTCACCACTGGGATCGACCAGGATCAGCGATTGCGGTGAGTGGGAGTCAGGTACGGTGACAATTCTGGTTTCGACGCCAGCATCGGCAAAAGCACGATGGTGCAGATCGGCTGCCTGGTCATCGCCCAGCTTGCCGACATAGCGGGTACTGAGTCCCCAGTTCTGGCATGCAACTACGGTGCTGGCGACCTGGCCGCCGGGAAGAACGACGGAGTCGTGATATTCCACCTTGGAGCCAAATACAGGGAAGGTAGGAAGGGTTAGGACGGTGTCAGTAGCATTTAGGCCAACACCAACCAGGTCGACCTTCCGGATACTCTCCATCCTTCTAGTGTAAACGCCGTTACAGCATTTTCCTGTAGGTGTAGTGGAGGGCTTATGCATCTATGGCGTTTTCCTCAATGAAAACGCCGCTGCACACTCCTCCCGGGATACCCAGCAACAGGAAAAATGCTCTAGTCGGTTCGGAGGCATTCCATCGGGCTCAGCATCGCGGCCCGCCGAGCCGGGTAAGTGCCGGCGAACAGGGTTATCCCGGCAAGTGTCAGCAGGGAGAGCACCACCGCGATCGGCGAAATGACCGGGTGCGGCACGAAATCCGGCATTGGGATATAGCGCATCACGACGCAGACCCCGGCCCCGAGAAAGAAACCGATGGTGCCCGAGACCATGGTGATAATGGCCGATTCGGCCAGAAACTGCCTGTGGATATCGACGGCGCGGGCGCCCAGAGCCTTGCGCACACCGATCTCCCGTGTCCGTTCGGTTACGGCCACCAGCATGATGTTCATCACCCCAATGCCACCCAGGGCAAGGGTGAGCAGGGCTACGGCTCCCAGAAAGATAGTCATGACGCCGAAGATGCGGTCCACGAACTTGGCGCCCTCCAGGGTGTCCCACACCCAGAGAGCCTCCTTATCGTCCGGATTGAAGTGGTGGCGCTCCCCCAGGATGCGGTAGACCTCTTTGACCGCAGCCTCATGCTTCTCGGGAGAGACCGGTTGGACGACGATATCGTTCAGCCAGCCTGGAAAGACTCCCTTGCGCGCCGGCGGGAAATCCCGCTCCATCGACGAGTAAGGGACGAAGAGCTGTGTGCCGTCGCGGCCGGAGCCATACGAGCCGTTTTGCTTCTTCTTTTCCAGGATGCCGATCACCACGTAGGGATAGCCCGCAATGGAAATAATCTGTCCGACAGCCTGGTTGGAGCGAAAGAGCTGCTGCTTGGTGTCATCGCCGAGAAGGACCACGCGTGCGCCATCGGCCTCGTCTCGTTCGGTCATCAGGCGGCCCTCCGAGATCTTGATGGAGCGGAAGGCCTGATACTCCGGCCATACACCGCGCACGGCCCGGTTGGCGGCGTTGTATTGCGAGACCTCGTTAACGGTGCGGTTGATCTCCGGAGAGACATGCTGCACCAGCGCTGCCTGATCCCGTATGGCGACGGCGTCACCATACTCCAGCCTGATATCGCGTCCGGCAACGTAACCGCCGGCCTGCGCTCCGGTCTTGCCGCCCCAAATGATGGCGATGTCGGTTCCCAATCCCTTCATCCGCTCATGCTGATCTTTGCTGAAACCGATGCCTAGCCCAACCAGCAGAATCACTGAGGTAATGCCCCACACGATGCCGAACATGGTGAGAAAGCTGCGAAGCTTTGTAGCCCACAGGGCGGCGAGCGTTTGCAGGAAGATCTCGCGAATCGGCATGCCAGATAGGTACGATGTCCATGGCTGGAAAGTTCCATCTGGAGCAGAATCAAAGATATGCATTGGACACGCAGAGAAATGATGAAGGTGGGGACTTTGGCCCTTGCCGGGAAGAGCGTTGGGTTGCAGGCAGAGGTAATGGATCGCAGGCCAAAGCCGGCAGACCGGAAGTTTACCTCGGAGGGCGTAGAGCGCTATATCGCCGAGACCGCGAAGCGGATCGCCGATCCGGAGCTTCGGCAACTCTTCATCAACTGCTTCCCCAACACACTAGATACAACTGTCCAGCCGGGAACTGGTGAAGGTAAGCCCGATACTGTGGTGCTGACCGGTGATATCCCGGCGATGTGGCTGCGGGATTCCTCTGCTCAGGTGTGGCCGTATGTTCCGCTGGCAAAACAGGACGAGAAGCTACGTGCGCTGCTCGAAGGCGTCATCCGTCGCCAGGCTCGTTGCCTCCTGATCGATCCGTACGCTAACGCCTTTATGGCGAACCTGGACGACCCGCCGCTGGAGTGGGGCCGTACTGACCAGACCGAGATGAAACGTGGCGTGGGCGAGCGGAAGTATGAATTGGATTCGTTGTGCTATCCCATCCGCCTCAGCTATGGCTACTGGAAGGCGACGGGAGATACGAAGCCATTCGATAGCGCGTGGACGGAAGCCATGCGCACCGTAGTAAGCACCATGCGTGTGCAGCAGCGCAAGAACGGCGATGGGCCATACACCTTCCTGCGTAAGTCAGATCGCTCGACCGAGACGCTGCCACGAGCTGGTAAAGGAAACCCGATCAAGCCGGTGGGACTCATTTTTTCCGGCTTCCGCCCGAGTGACGATGCATGCGTCTTTCCATTCCTGGTTCCATCGAATCTCTTTGCCGTCACCTCGATGCGCCAACTCGCTGAGATGATGAATTCGGTCGTGCATGACAGCGCGACAGCCCAGGAGGCGCAGAGCCTCGCCACCGAGGTCGAAGTTGCTCTGCGTCAATACGCGGTGGCGAATCTCGAGACCGGCTCAATCTGGGCCTTTGAGGTGGATGGATTCGGCAGCCAGTTGCTGATGGATGATGCCAACGTGCCCAGCCTGCTGGCGCTGCCGTATCTCAACGCATCGCCGGATGCGGCGATGTATGCGCGCACGCGCGCCTTTGTGTGGGGCGAGCGCAATCCCTGGTTCTTCCGCGGATCGGCGGGTGAGGGAATCGGCGGCCCGCATATCGGCGACGACATGATCTGGCCAATGTCGCAGACCATCTATGCGCTGACCAGTACAAAGAAAGAAGAGGCTGGACCTGCACTGACGATGTTGAAGACCGCGGCCCGTGC
>JAEKKE010000365.1 GCA_019510535.1 Acidobacteriota bacterium | reverse complement strand
AGAAGGGCGGCCGCAGCAACGGATGCAAGACGCATAGTGAATCTCCTTGTATCCCGCAGGATACGTATAGGATGCGTCACGATGCAAAACGTGGCCTACTGTGCAACCGCCGGAAGCTCCATCTGCTCGCTCTGGTTCTCATCGACAAAGGGCTGGAAGTGCTCACGGCAGCGAGCCTCATACAGCCCGGCGGCTCCCACCACCACCAGCTCCTGGCTCTGTCCCAGCCGCTGCGTGTGAATCGCCGGATTCCCGCACACCATGCACACGGCCGACAGCTTCGTCACTTCATCGGCAAGCGCCATCAGGTTCGGCACCGGGCCGAAGGGCTCGTTCGCAAAGGTCGTGTCCAGACCGCCCAGAATCACCCGCTTCCCCAGATGCACCAACTCCATCACCAGCGGAATCACAGCCTCCATCGAAGAACTGCACCTCATCGATGCCGATGACATCCACCTCATGAATGTGGTCGTTCTCGAAGAGCGTCGCCTTCAGGCGCTCCGAAGTCGGCGTAACGACCGCGGCGTCATGCGTCTGCTCGGAATGCGATGCGATCGCCGTACGGTGGTACCGGAGATCGATGTCAGGTTTGAAGCAGGCGACTCGCTGTTTCGCGATCTTGGCGCGCTTCAAACGGCGGATCAGTTCCTCGCTCTTTCCGGAGAACATGGGGCCGGTGATCACCTCCAACCGGCCAACGTGATGCTGGGTCATTCCGGAATGGTACTGCTGCAAAGGGTGTGCAAAAATGGGCCCGATGTTAGAGCTAATACCTGTCTTTTTTTGTCTTTTGGTAGCGCAACGGAGAAATCTGCTTCCCTACCGACGAATTACGGGAAGAAAGCGAGATCACACCGGCAACTCAGGTGTAGCCGCAATCAACTGCTGCGTATACGCTTCACGTGGATGATCGCAGACTTCCAGCGCCTCCCCAATCTCCACCAGCTTCCCCTGCTGCATCACCGCCACACGGTCGCAGAGATACCGCACCAGCGGCATGGAGTGCGAGATGAACAGATACGTCAGCCCATAGCTCCGCTGCAGCTCGCGCAGCAGGTTCACTACCTGCGCCGCCACCGAAACATCCAGAGCGCTGACTGGCTCATCCAGCACCAGGAACTCCGGCCTTAGCATCAGCGCGCGGGCGATATTGATGCGCTGCCGTTGTCCTCCGGAGAACTCGTGCGGATAACGCTCCAGCGCCGACGCGTCGAGTCCAACCTCATGCAAGAGTTGCCGTACTCTCTCCTCTGGCCGCATGCCCTCCGGCGCGCCATGAATCGCACACGGCTCCAGCAGGATCTGCCGCACCCGCATTCGCGGATTCAGCGCCGAATACGGGTCCTGGAAGACGACCTGCATACGGCGCCGCAGAGCATGCATGCCTGCACGTCCTGCCGCCAACACATCGACGCCATCCACGTGCACCGAGCCCGCCGTCGGCTCCACCAGTCGCAGTAGCATGCGAGCGACGGTGCTCTTGCCGGAGCCCGACTCACCCACCACCCCAAGTGTCTCGCCACGCTCGATGGTCAGCGAGACATCATCCACCACCCGCACCTTACCAGCGGCATTCTTTGCCGGGTACTCCTTCACCAGATTCTGAGCGACGACAAAAGACATATCAGGCAAGCTTCGGATGGAGTTTGTAGAAGCCAGTCGCTTCCTGGTACGCGCGCGCAAATGCGGCCAGCCGTGCATCGGAGTAAAGCTGACCGAGAAACGTAATACTCGTCATCGTACCTGGGCCACCGTTGTTCCCCGGATCACCGTCTCCAGTCTTCCACGGCAGCGGCGCATCGTCACCGCGCAGACCGTTAGGAACGATTACTGCCGGATGCCCCGTCAGATTGGTGGCGCGAAGCTGTGAGCCCCCCGATGGAGTCACAATCACATCCACCTTCGCAAAGAGCTCCGCCATCTGTTCGATGCCGAGAGTGCGTGCGCGCATCGCCTGCACATAATCCACCGCGGAGTAGAAGCGAGCGATGCGGAAGGTGTTCGGCCAGTCGCCGGAGCTTTGCCCGGTCAGCAGACGATCGCGGCCGCTCAGGGTAAGCTCATCGAACGCGGCTGCCGCCTCGACCTCAAGCACCGGAGTGATCGCTCCCCAGGGAAGCTTCGGCAGCTCCACCGGAATCAAGGTCACGCCCATCTTCTTCAACGCATCCAGCGATGCGCGGTCGTAACGGTTGTCATAGACAGAGCGCTCATAGTTCCGCTTCGCCACGGCAACACGCTCTTCGAACGCCGCATCGGCCTCGCCATCTTTGCGCTTCGGTTCTTCGAACTTCGGCGCCTCAAACGCTGCTGAGAACACGCCGACACGGAGTTTCTTCCAGTCGAACCGTGCATCCCATGAGAAGGCCGCCTCTTTGACCATGCGGTCCTGTCCATCAGAGCCGTGGATCACGTCCATCACCAGCGCACAATCTTCCACGCTGCGGCAGATAGGCCCGATCTTATCCATCGTCCAGCTCAGCGCCATCGCTCCGGTGCGCGGCACAAAACCGAAGGTCGGACGCAGCCCGGTGACACCGCAGCGCGTTGCAGGCGAAGAGATCGAACCCAATGTCTCCGTCCCGATGGCAAAGCCGACCAGACCTGCACTCACCGCCGAGCCCGAACCAGCCGACGATCCGCTTGAACCTTGCTTCGTATTCCACGGATTCCGCGTACGTGCACCGAACCACAGATCGCCCTGTGCCAGGGCTCCCATACTCAGCTTGGCGAGCAGCACGGCTCCGGCTTTGTCGAGCCGTTCAACAACTGTCGCCGTGGTATCGAGTTGCTGCTCTTCGAAACCGGCGGCGCCCCAGGTCGTGCGATAACCTTTTACGCTGAGCAGATCCTTCGCACCCCACGGAACACCATGCAGCGGTCCCAGATGTTTGCCTGCCGCGATCTGGCGATCCGCCTCCGCCGCCTGCTGCAACGCGCGTTCTTCCGTAAAGGTAATAACGCAATGCAGTTGGGGATCGAAGCGCTTGAGGCGCGACAGATACAGCTTGGTCAGATCGACACTCGAAATCTTCCGGGTCCGCACCAGCTCGCCCAACTCGCGCGCTGTGGCGAAAGCCAGCTTCTCCTCATTGCTCAGGGAGAACCCGCTGACATCGGGCGCTGTGGACAGCACTGCGGGCTTCTTCGCCGTCTCAAGCTTCATTCCCAAAGGCACGGGGTCGAACGAAAACGCAGGCGCGACGCGGTTCGGCAGATGCAAATCGCGAAGCTGGCGAATGGAATCCCGCTGTTCGATAACACCATCGAGCAACTGCTTCTTTTGCTCATCGGTGATCGTCAACCCTGCCATCGCGGCTGCCTGATCGATCATCTCCGGCGTGATCTTCGCAAAGGCGCCCGGATCAGCTCCAAGCCCCGCACCAAGCCCGGCTCCCACACTCTGCTGCGCCTGAGCGGCGAGCGTATACAGCGCACCAGGAAACAATGTGGCGCCCACACCGGCTTTGGCGCACACGCCAAGAAAGCGGCGGCGGGATTCATCAGCTTGCATCATGTCTGCAAGCATAGAGCGTTTTCCACGTTGCCGGTATCCCGGAAGGGACGTGCAGCGGCGTTTTCATTGCGGAAAACACCCATAGATGCGGAAGCTCTACACGACACCCACAAGAAAACGCCTTGGCGCGAAGCTCGCCGCCCTACGAATTACCAAGAGCTGTTTCCCTGATCCCGCTACTTCTCTCTCTTCGGCTGCGAAGCCACAATCAACTGGTTCTCGACACCGAAGACACCCGGCGTAGAGTTTGCCTGCATCTGCGCGATGATGGAGTCGCTCTCGTTGTTCACCACTCCGGCCAGAATCACATTGCCGTTCTTCACAATGATGTGAATCGCGTGATAGCCGAGCGGCGGATCCCAGGTGATACCGCCCGCGGCACGCGGAATCGAGGGTGTCAGCGCCGCGTTCGGGAAATTCGAGGTGTACTTGCGAAGCGCTGGCTGCCTATAGACGTTGGTATAAACCGCCATACGGATGCGATCGTCATTGGGTGAGTTCGGCAGAACCTCGATCTGGTTATCCACCTCGGTAACACCTTCGATCTTCTTTACCACTCGTGCCGCGTCATCTTTCAATGTGGGACGGCTGGCATAGCCGCCGAGAGTCACCACCCCGCCGCGCAGGCCGAAGTGCAGACTATCGAAGACGCTGTAGTTTGTCAGTCGAAGAAGCTGCTTTTGTACCTCGCGCGCAATCCGCGAAGCGTCCTCATTTGACCATTTGGATTGCTGTTGGGCATAAGCAGCGGGTAAAGGTGCGACCAGCAGGGCAAGGAGCAGGGGAAAAATAAACGGTGCGGAACGTTTCATTTCGTATCTCCAGAGCAGAATCAGCGTCATTTTTGCTGGCGCTGTGCCGCCTGCAATCTTAGACGAAAACACTTGCGCCGAAGTGTGGGGATGCCTCACTTCGGCGCTCAGGTTGCCATGGAAGCCACACAGGATTACGCCGCGCGTAACGCCTGCTCTCCGCTGCGATCATGAACCTGCGCATCGGAGCCATGCTGTTTTACCAGCTTGTTGTAGATGCCGAACAATAAGAAGGGAGCCACCCATTGACCAACAAACTGAGCATCGCGGTCGCGGCCGGTGAGTTTGAGGACCAGCGATGCGGCTACAGAAATGCCCGCGACTCCCAGATAAAACGAACTTGGAAGTTGTGATGTGTGCTTTTCGATATATGAGGTGACCTGGTCTTCTTTCACCTGCCCCGGAATGACGCGATGATCCTGATCTGTGAGATACGGCATGCTGACTCTCCTCCAATGGAAGCATCAGATGGCAACTTATCGCGTCGCTTTGCCCGCCCAAACGCGACATTCCTGCCGGATACCAAATAGATTCTTGCCCAAGTAAGAAAGGGCGGCCAAAGCCGCCCTTATCTGATGTCTGTTCACGAACTAGGCCTTGCCCAGCACCTTTGCCATCATCTCGCCCATCTCTGCAGGGGACTGCACCACATGGATACCGGCCGCGCGCATCGCTTCCATCTTGCTCTGCGCCGTGCCTTCTCCGCCGGAGATGATCGCGCCGGCGTGGCCCATACGGCGTCCCGGAGGCGCCGTCTGACCGGCGATGAAGCCGACGACGGGCTTGGTGACATGCTCCTTGATGAAGGCTGCGGCTGCCTCTTCGGCCGATCCACCGATCTCGCCGATCATGATGATCGCTTCAGTCTCCGGATCGTCCTGCAGCAGCTTCAGCGCATCGATATGCGTCGTTCCGATGATCGGGTCGCCGCCGATGCCAATGGCCGTCGACTGGCCAATGCCGCGCGTCGTGAGCTGGTAGACCGCCTCGTAGGTCAGCGTGCCCGACTTGGAGACAATACCGACGCTGCCTTCCTTATGAATGCGGCCCGGCATGATGCCGATCTTCGCCTTACCCGGCGAGATCACACCCGGGCAGTTCGGACCAATCAGGCGCGACTGCGAACCCTTCACAACCGGCCAGGCCTTCGCCATATCCAGCGCGGGAATGCCTTCGGTGATGCAGATGACGAGCGGGAGCTTGGCATCGACCGCTTCCAGGATGCCGTCAGCCGCAGCCGGCGGAGGAACGAAGATCACGCTGGCGTTGGCGCCGGTCTCGCGCACGGCTTCTTCCACCGTGTTGAAGACAGGCCAGCCCTCGTGAATGGTGCCGCCCTTGCCTGGGGTAACGCCGCCCACAACCTTAGTGCCGTACTCGGCGCAGGCCTTGGCGTGGAACGTACCCTCGCGGCCGGTGATGCCCTGAACGATCAGTCGCGTGTTCTTATCGACCAGTACTGCCATTACGCCACCCCCTTGGCTGCCGCGACAGCCAGGTCAGCGGCTTCCTTCATCGTTGCGCCCACTTCGAACTTCAGGCCGCTCTCCTTCAGGATCTTGCGGCCCTCTTCCACGTTCGTGCCTTCGAGGCGAAGGACGATCGGAATGTTGACGCCCAGGTTCCTGGCGGCAGCCACAACAGCGGTCGCCAACACATCCACGCGCAGAATGCCGCCGAAGATGTTGATGAAGATCGCCTTCACATTTGGATCCTTCAACAGGATGCCGAAGGCTTGCTCAATCTGTTCCTGGCTGGCGCCGCCGCCCACATCCAGGAAGTTCGCGGGAGCTCCACCGGCGTACTTGATGATGTCCATCGTCGCCATTGCAAGACCGGCGCCGTTCACCATGCAGGCGATGTTGCCTTCCAGGCGGATGTAGTTCAGGTTGAACTTGCTGGCTTCGACCTCGAGCGGATCCTCTTCGGTGATGTCGCGCAGTTCCTTCAGGTCCTTGTGACGGAACATGCCGTTGTCATCGAAGTTGATCTTGCAATCGAGCGCGGCGAGCTTATCGTCCTTCGTCGTGATGAAGGGATTGATCTCGAGCAGCGAGCAGTCCGTCTCGACGAACGCCTTATACAGGCCCATCATGAACTGCACCGCCTGACCCACCTGCGTGGGCTTCAGCCCCAGCTTGAAGGCGAGCTTGCGCGCCTGGTACGGCTGCAGGCCAATACCCGGATCGATGTATTCCTTGTAGATCGCCTCAGGATCCTTCGCGGCAACCTCTTCGATCTCCATGCCGCCGGCCTGCGAGGCCATGAACACCAGCTTGGCCGAAGCGCGGTCGAGCACGATGCCGAGATACAGCTCGCGGTCGATGGCTGAAGCCTCCTCGACCAGCAAACGCTGAACCTTCTGGCCCTGCGGTCCAGTCT